>LFTD01000128.1:11990-40372 GCA_001512625.1 Clostridiales bacterium DTU036
CCTAATCAGCCCTAATCTAGAAGGACTTTCTGTGAAGACCCTTGATTATGGCTTTAGTCATAGTGATCATAACCCTGTTGAATTAAAGATAAGATTAAAATAGGTTTTTATATTTTATGGGGATGGGGTATATGTAGGCAGAAAGGAGTCTTGTTATAAATTTAGCCTTATTAAGTTTAATTTCTGCTATAGTGGCAGCCCTCTTAGTCTTTGTTGACTTTTTTGGAACCCCACCCTTAGCTATAAGTATTTTTTTCGATTCTGGCTATGGTGCTAGGAGGCCTATCCTTTAAGAAGAGTAAGCTTGCCTGGGCAGGCCTTGGCCTTGGTCTAATATCATTTTTATACCTGGTCTATTTATTTATAGCCCTAGGTGGCTAGAAACTTCCCCTAAGCTTGTTAATCAAGTGAAGGGTTTTTTTATAAATAGTTTATGTAATTATTTATTAGCTAGGAGTTCTAAAAAGAGGCAAAAGGTTAAAAAACCTCCATTTTGTGAACTAGGATAGGGCAGAGAGGACCCTAAAGATAAGCTTTTATACACTTATAAATAAAAGCGGGCTCTGAGGGTATTTGATTAGTAAGATAACAAGAGTTTGTCTTATGAATTTAGAGGAGGTGGCTAATGTTTAATTATGAGAATTAAGTAGTAGCTGTAATTGGGGCGTCTAGTGGATTAGGCTCCCAAATGGCCAGAGCTTTTGCCCAGGCTGGGGCCTTGGTTATAGTCATTGCAAGAAGAGAGGACAAGCTTAGGGCTCTAAAAGAAGAAATTGAGAATCATGGTGGTAGGGCACAGGTATACCTTCTAGATGTTACAAAGGATGAAGAAATAACCAAAGTAGTTGATGAAATAATTAATGAGCATGGCAAGGTAGATGTTATGGTAAACTCTGCAGGTTCTGCCAAGGGTGGGGCAATAACAGAGATGACATATGAGGCCTGGGACTTTACTCTAGACCTTGATTTGACGGCCGCCTTTAGGCTAACTAGGGAATTTGGTAGGGTTATGAAGGAAAAGGGCTATGGAAGGATTATTCATATTGCTTCTATGTATGGAATTCTTGCAACCAATCAGCAGCAGGCAGCTTATCATACAGCTAAGGCTGGTGTCATACAACTTTCCAGGGCAGCCGCTGCAGAGCTTGCGCCCTATGGTGTGACAGTAAATTCTATTTGTCCTGGCTTCTTTCCTACGGAGCTTACTCAGGATAGCGTAACGACCGATGAATTCCAAGGCTATGTGAATTTCTCTGTTCCAATGCAAAGACTTGGCCGTGACGGTGAACTAAATTCTGCTGCTCTTTTTCTTGGGGCTAAGGAGTCAAGCTATGTCACAGGAGTTGCTTTACCCGTAGATGGCGGTTGGTCCTCCTCCAAATAGAAATGAAGAAGGCTCTATGTGGGCCTTTTTTTGTTGGATTATGTTCAGAATTAGATTTAAAAGGCTAACTAGATCTACTTAACCCTATTAGATTTTCTCTGCTATGGCTTTAAAAGACCTAAAAAGTAAGTCTGCCTAGATAGACTGCCTTGCCTTAGCTTTTTTATGTCTTTTCCTTTGTTTATAAGTCTAAGGAATAGAAACTTCACCTAAGCTTGTTTATCAAGTGAAGGGGTTTTTTATAGATAATTTATGTAATTATTTTTATAGTTATTTAACTAGAAGTACTAATAAGGGGTGAAAAGAATAAATTACTTCCTAAAAACGGACAATGACCTGGTAGAGAAAATCCTAAAGTTATACTTTATGCACTTGTGAATAAGGGATGGCGCCGAGGGTATTTGACTACTAATAGAAAAAGGGGGTGCTTTATGAATTTTTTAAAGGATCTTGAAGAGAAAATTATGGAAATTAATGAAAGTTTACCAAAACTTCCCCAGTCAGTGGTTGAATTTCTTGCCTCCTGGTCCTGGTTCTTTGCTGCTATTTCTGCTGGCCTTGGCCTTCTTGCAATTATAACTATTCTTGGAGTAAGCCTAGTATCAAGTCTTGCTCTAATGGGTTTAGGAGCTGGGCTCTTAGGGCTATTTATGCCGCTACTTTTTATTGTCTCTCTAATCGGCATTGGAGTCTCGGTTTATATTAATTTTATTTCTATTAAACCCTTAAAGGCCAGGCTTTATAAGGGCTGGCAGCTGGTCTTACTGGGCGGTCTGATAAGTTTACTATTTGGGGCACTTGGTGATATAGCTGATAGGGACTTCTCAGGTCTTTTATGGTCCCTCTTATCTAGCGCTATAAGCTTCTACTTTATGGCTCAGCTCAGACAGGAGTTTACTGAAGGTCCAGAGCTGACTAGGGAAGAACTAAAAAGGACCTCCTAGGAGGTCCTAAATTTCTTCATAGAGGGGTAGCTGGAAGAAGGCTCTAAGTATAAAGGCGCTTCTTATGGTTACATCCTCATTTTGCAGTAGTTCTATTGCCTTTTTCCTATCCACCAGTAGGGGACTTATGTCCTCACTGTCTTCTAAATACTCTTTTGAAAAGTTTCCTGAATATCTACCAAAAACAGTATAGACCTTTTCATTGGTTAGGCCCACACTGGTATAGCGGGGTCTATCAAGGCCCAGGGGTTTAAAGTCCATGCCGGTTTCTTCCTTGAACTCTCTTATGGAGGCCTCTAGGATATCTTCCCCCTCATCTTGAAGGCCCGCTGGAAAACTATAGACATAGTGGCCAGCTGCTATCCTAAACTCCTTTATCATAACAAGACTTGTCTTTGTTTCATTCCAAGCTACCATCATGGAGCCATCGGAAAATTCCTGGCCCTGGATCTCTTTTTCAAGCCTTGCTTTGTCACCTCGAGAGGTTAGCTCCCATACCTTGTCCCTACCTGTTTTATCCTCATAGACTATCTTAAAGGTCTTTAGATAGTTTAGGGGGCTTTCTTTTATTGACTTAATCTTCAAGGACATTTTCAACATAGGTCTTAAAGCGTTTTAATCCCTCTTTAATATCTTCCATGGAGGCAGCGTAGCTTAGCCTGATAAAGTCATCTTGTCCAAAGCCTATACCTGGCACAAAGGCGGTTTTGTGAAGCTCAATCATGTCATCACAAACTTGTAGGGATAGGGAATCGGCCTTAATCTTTTCAGCAAGAGGCCCGATATCTATAAAGACATAGAAGGCTCCCTTTGGAGGGATAATATCAAGCCTACCCCAGTCTTTAAAGAAGCTCTCAATATAGTCCCTGCGCTCTTTATAGGTCTTAACCATGAGGTTTACATCCTCTTCGCAATCATTTAGGGCGACAACAGAGGCCGCCATGGTTATGGTGGAGGGGTGGGTTGTAAGGTGGGACTGGATACTGCCTATGGCCTTGGCCAGAGTCTTATTTGTTGCAGAGTAGCCCATCCTCCAACCTGTCATTGAGGCTGACTTACTTAGGCCATTAATTAGAATGGTCTTATCATAGATTTCCTCTGAGAGGCTGGCAATGGAAACAAACTCCTCATCATAGATAACCTTCTCATAGATTTCATCGGCTAGGATTAAGATGTTTTTTTCTACCAAGTTAGTGCATAGATTTTCAAGTTCCTCTCTTGAAAAAACATTTCCAGTGGGGTTAGATGGGTTGGTAAGAATAATCATCTTGGTTTTTTCGTTTAGATGGGGTTCAATGTCTTCTAAAGTGACCTTGAAGCCATTCTCTTTTTTAGTTTGCACAAGAACTGGTACTCCGCCAACTAGACCTACCATTTCAGGGTAGCTGACCCAGTAGGGCACAGGTATAAGTACTTCATCTCCTGGATTAATTGTTGCAAGTAGGCCATTTGTAATAGCGTGCTTGGCTCCATTGGAGACTACGATTTGATCTGGAGTATAGTCAAGGCCATTTTCTCTTTTAAGTTTTTGGCAGACAGCTTCTTTGACTTTTAGGCTGCCACTTGCAGCATCGTACTTGGTGATATTTTCTTTAATGGCCCTAATACCCTCGGCTTTTACCTTATCAGGTGTTAGAAAGTCAGGCTCGCCAATACTTAGGTTTATGATGGCTTGTCCCTTTGATTTAAGCTCCTTTACCTTGGCTGAAATTCCCAGGGTAATAGAAGGTGAAATATTTGATGCTCGATTAGATAACATCCTTCCTCCTAAATAATTTGTAGTGACACCATTATAACAAAGCCCTAGTAAAAGGGCAAAGCACTTTGGCCTTTTGGTGCTATAATAGGAAAAACAGGAGGTAGCCATGAGGATAAAAGAAGCCCTGGATAGGGTCATTGAAGAAGAACTAATCCACTTTGAAATGCCAGGCCATAAAGGCCGGATTGAAGAAGAAATATATAAATATGACTATACAGAAATAGAAGGTACAGACAATCTGACCAGCCCCCAGGGCGCAATTCTTGAAACCATGGAGGCCATCTCTAGGGCCTTTGGGTCTAAGAAGAGCTTTATATCCATAAATGGATCCACTGGGGGACTCCTTGGAGCCATGAGTGCAGCCTTTAAAAGAGGAGATGAGATTATCATTATGAGAGGGGCCCATATCTCCATCTATGATGGCATCTATCTTTTAGGCCTTAGGCCCAGGTACCTCTATAATGATAGAGACTATCTAGCCCAGTTAAAGGAGCTGGTAAATGAAAATACCAGGGGCCTGGTTCTGACCTCCCCTGACTATTATGGAGCCATCCTTGATGAAGAGATTTTCCAGTGGATTAGGGCTAGGGACCTAACTCTAATTGTAGATGAGGCCCATGGTAGCCATTTAAAGCTCATAGATGAGAGCCTATCCTCCATGGCCTATGCTGACATTGTTGTCCACTCCTTTCATAAAACCCTGCCCAGTATGACCCAGTCGGCTGTGGTCCACCTATGCAGTGAAAGGTTTTCAGAAAACTACCTGCAAAAGCATATAAAGCTCTTCCAGTCTACCTCGCCAAACTACCTGCTGATGAGGAGCCTAGACTTAGCCCTTGAAATCTATGAAAGTAGAGGAAAGAAACTTATGGAAGACCTCCTTGAAAATTGTAGGGCTTTTAAGGAGGAACTTGAGAAAACTACGGACTTTTATGTAGACTATAGGGGTAAAAGGCAGGACAAGACCAGGCTCTTTATCAGTCATAAAAAAGAAATTGATTACGGTGACCTTGATAAGAAGCTTAGAGCCAGGGCGCTTCAGTCGGAGTTTTTTAACCAGGATGGTATCCTACTTATGCCCAGTATCATGAACATAAAAAATGACTTTGACAAGCTACTAGAAGCCCTGCAGGGCCTTGAGCTAATTGATAAGAAGAAACTAGGCTATAAGGATTTTAGGCCTGTAAGGGCCTTGGAAGTAGGCCAGGCCTTTTTAAGGCAGACAAGACTGGTAAGTTTTAAGGAGGCTGTGGGCAGGGTTGTTACTGAGTACGCCATACCCTATCCTCCAGGAAGTCCTGTTCTGGTTCCTGGGGAAATCATGGATAAGAAACTAGCGGCCTACTTAGAGGATTTTCAGGGTGAAATTGTGGGCCTTGAAAGGCCTGGGTATATTGGGATTTTGGAGGATTAATGAGGTATTTATTGATTTTAGGCCTTCTTTTATTGTGCTTACTCTTTGCTTCATATAGTTTTTATGCCAGATATAAGGGGGAGAAAAGGAGCCTTTGGCTGGGTTTTAATTTTCTTGTGGTTCTTTTCTTTCTTCTTCTTTTACTGACCTTTATCCTGGTAATCTTAGAGGATATATATGTGTCAGGCCTGGCCTATACTATCCTGCTCCTAGGTGCAGTAGCCCTAGCTATTATCACCTTTCTTTTTCCTTTAGCTATGGTTACCACCCTAATTAGTACAGGAATTCAGGTTATAAGAAAGGAAGGGGGAGGTCTAGCCCATTATTTATCCCTGGGCCTAGGTATAGCCTATATGGCCTACCTAATCCTGTGGCCTTTACTTGGCAACCTAAATAAGAGCAGGCTGCTTGATTATATCTACCTATATTTTTCTTTGGTCTTTATTAGTACGGTCTTTGTTTTTATTCTTTATACAGTTACAAATTTTCTCAACCTACTTGTTTTAAGAAATAAAAGCTACGACGCAGTTATAGTTCTAGGTTCAGGCCTAAGAGAAGGTAGGGAGGTTCCACCTCTCTTGGCTGCTAGGATTGATAGGGGGATAGAAGCCCATTTTGAAAATCCCGGAAGCCTTTTGGTGCTTTCTGGCGGTCAGGGTAGCGATGAGAGGCTTTCCGAGGCTCAGGCCATGACGGGTTATGCCCTGGCTAGGGGAGTTAGGGAGGAAGATATAATTACAGAGGATAGGTCTACCTCCACTAGAGAAAACCTAATCTACTCAAAGGAGCTCCTGGACAAAAGAGAAGAGAAGCTAGAAAGCCTACTGGTAGTTAGCAGTAACTATCATGTGCTTAGAGCCCTAATCCTAGCTAGAGAGCTGGGGATAGATTGTGATGGCAGAGGAGCTAGGACCAGGTTCTACTACTCTCTTAATGCCTTTATAAGAGAATGGATAGCCTATGTGGTGATAAAAAAGGATAGGTTTTTTTCTTTATATGGTCTACTATTTATTTTTGTGGCCCTGGCCTATGGCCTGGCTACCTATTTAAACCAAGCTTTTTTCTAGCTACCAAGGCCTGGATAGCTATGATATAATAGGGCTAGAAAGGTTGGCATATGGAAAGCGAAAGAGGAAAAGGTTTTATTAAAAACCTTTTAGAGTGGTTTAAGTCCTTAGGCATTTCTCTAGCAATTTTAATCATAGTACTCTACTTTGTTCAGCCCACGGCAGTTATTAATTCTTCCATGGCACCCAACTTCTTAGAGGGAGATAGGCTACTTTTAAGCACAAGATCCGCTATTAATCGGGGCGACGTGGTGGTTTTTAATTCAGGAATAGAAATCGGCAGTATCCGCTGGGAAAGACTCAGTGGCCTGCAAAAGCTTTTTATTAAACCTGAGGCACCCATGAACTTGATAAAAAGGGTTATTGGCCTACCAGGTGAACACTTTAAACTGGAAGAGGGTATCATATATATAGACGGAGAGATTTTAGAGGAAGAGTATGCCAAGGGAGTTACTAGGGGTCAGATGGACCTGACAATTCCTGAAGGCTCTTATTTAGTCCTAGGAGACAATAGAGAAAATAGTTTTGATTCCAGGGACGATGGCCTGGGATATATAGATGGCAAGGATATACGGGGCAAGGTATTTTTTAGATACTGGCCTCTTACACGTATACAAACTATAAGGGGGGCAAGATGAAACTGCTAATTATTATTGTTCAGGATGACGATGTTAATAGCGTTGTCAACAGGTTAAACCAAGAAAAAATAGGAGTAACCAGACTCTCATCCTCCGGTGGCTTTTTACGCCGGGGTAATACTACCATCCTCATCGGTGCCCAGGATGATCAGGTAGGTCTAATTAAGGATATTATTAGGGAGAAATGCCGCTCTAGAGTAGAGATGATGCCCAGCATTCCAGTAATTGCTCAGGGTATAATCACTGCTAGTGAGCCTATTGAGGTTAGGGTAGGTGGGGCCATTTACTTCCAAGTAGATATAGAAGAATTCCACAAATTCTAATGAAGCTAATTGGTTTTGATGAAACACTGGGTCAGCTGGTCTCCCTGGCAAAGGAGAGGCGGCTTCCCCATGCTCTAATCTTTACAGGTATAGAAGGTATTGGAAAGAGGAAACTAGCCATGGAGCTAAGCCTCTTTCTTTTGGATGTGGATACTATAGACAAGTTATCCCATTATCCAGACTTCTTAGTCATAGATGAAAAGACCAACATTGGTGTGGAAGAAATAAAAGAAGTCCTGCTCTTCTCTTCGGAAAGACCCCTCTACGGAAGACGCAAGGTGCTTCTTATAAATGATGCCCACAAGATGAATGTCCAGG
This sequence comes from Clostridiales bacterium DTU036, assembly GCA_001512625.1. Taxonomy (GTDB): domain Bacteria; phylum Bacillota; class Clostridia; order Peptostreptococcales; family Acidaminobacteraceae; genus DTU036. Next base: position 19,838 of record LFTD01000128.1, read on the forward strand.
CCCAAAATAAGCTACTTAAAACCTTAGAAGAGCCACCAGACTTTCTGACCTTTCTTTTTATTACTTCGGCTCCTGGTAGGCTACTTGATACTATCCTAAGTAGACTGGTAGAATATAGTCTAAAGCCCCATAGTGAAGAGGATATTTATAGGGCTCTTGAAGATTATAGTGAAGCTGAAAGAAGGCTAGCTGCCAGGTTTTCAGGAGGAAGTTTTGAGAAGGCCTTTTCCATCCTTGAGGATGAGGATCTGAGGAAACTTTTTTTCTTTCCAGAAAAAATTTTTGATGCCCTGGCTGAAGGGGATAGGATTAAACTCCTGGACTATGCTCAGGAGTATGGGGGCAACAGGGACCATGCCAGGCTCCTTTTGGAGCACTCCCTGCTTTGGCTAAGAGATTTGGCTCTGGTTGGCCAAAATAGAAGAACTGAAAATCTCTACTACCAGGATAGGGTGGATGTGCTAGTTAGGCACTCTCAAAGCATAGGAAGATACAAAATTCCCCTACTTAGGGAAAAAATAGAAACCGGATTAAAACGGCTGGCTGCCAATTGCAATACAGAGTACCTATTGTGGACCTGTCTTATGGAGCTAGAGGAAGGAATAAATTGATGAAGATTATAGGTGTCCGCTTTAAGCCAAGCGGTAAAGTCTATTATTTTGATCCACGAGATATAGATATAGAGGCAGGAGACTATGCCATAGTTGAGACAATAAGAGGCCTAGAATACGGCCTAGTAGTCCAGGGCCCAAAATCAGTGGCTGAAGAAGAGCTAAAGTATGAGCTTAAGCCAGTAGTCAGAAAGGCCAGCCCCGATGACCAGCTGACCAATGTAGAAAACAAGGAAAAGGAGAAAAGAGCCTTTGAAATCTGTCGGGAGAAGATAGATAAGCATGGCCTTGATATGAGGCTGCTTAATGTTGAGTATACCTTTGATGCGGGCAAGATTATCTTCTACTTTATCGCAGACTCTAGGGTCGACTTTAGAGAGCTTGTTAAAGACCTGGCTGCAATATTTAGAACCAGGATTGAGCTTAGACAAATTGGAGTTAGGGATGAGGCCAAGCTAATAGGAGGCCTGGGTTCTTGTGGAAGAGAGCTCTGCTGTGCTAGCTGGATGGGAGATTTTCAACCTGTTTCAATAAAGATGGCTAAAGACCAGGAACTATCCCTTAATCCAACAAAAATCTCTGGAGTATGTGGCAGGCTTATGTGCTGCCTTAACTACGAGCAGGTCCACTATGAAGATATGAGAAAAATCCTTCCAAGGAAGGGAAGTAAACTGACCTATCAGAATGAGGAAGCTAGGGTAAATGATGTAAATTACCTAACAGGTAAGATCCAGCTAAAAATCCATGAGACTCAGGAAGATGTCTTTGACCTTATCTGGATAGACTATGCTGATTATTTGAACCAGGAGGCAAGATTAGCGCTCAAGGAACCAGTGGAAAAGCCTCAGGAAAAAGAAAAAGTCCAAAACCTTTATCCACATGAGACCAATGATAAGCCTAAAGACAAGGGCAAGGATAAGAGGAAAAGAAGGCCTAGAAGGAAGAAAGGCAGGAATAAAAAGTAGAGCCTAGCTCTATTTTTTTATAGATATGAAAAAGGATAAACTTAGAGACAACCTATTTATTTATCAAAGGGAAGATCTTTTCCGCTACGGCATAGATGCTGTGCTTCTGGCCCACTTTAGCATGGGCTTAAAAGGCAAGGTACTAGACCTTGGAACAGGAAGTGGCATTATTCCCCTGCTTCTTTCTACCAGTCCTGGTATAGAGCAGATTACGGGACTTGAGTATCAAAAGGAGGCCCTGGAGCTAGCTAAAAAATCAGTGGTAGACAATGGGCTAACTGATAGGGTTACACTTGTTCATGGGGATCTAATGAAGATTGAGGAGTACTTTGAAAAGGAGAGCTTTACTGGCCTGGTCTCCAATCCTCCCTACTTTGAAAAGGGCCACGGGCTTAGTTGCCAGGACCTTCCCAGAGAGATATCCCGCAGCGAGAAGGTTATGGATTTAGAGGGACTAATCAGGGCCTCTAGTTATCTATTAAGGCCCAAGTCTCCTATCAACCTTATCTACAGGCCAAGGAGGCTAGCCCAGCTTATTAGCCTGCTTACAAATTATGGCCTTGAGCCTAAGACCCTAAGGATGGTTCATCCTAGAAGGGGAAAAGAAGCCAACCTTGTTCTCCTGGAAGCCATTAAAGGAGGGGGACGCCAGCTTAGGATCCTAGACCCACTTTTTGTCTACGAAGAGGGGGACTACAGTAAAGAAACCCTTAAGATATATGAAGAACTGAGGATGCTATAATGCTTTATTTGCTTGCTACTCCTCTAGGTAATCTAGGGGATATAAATCTAAGAACAATTGAAACCCTTAGTAGGGTGGATATTATATATGCCGAGGACACCAGAAGGACCAGGATCCTTCTAAATCACCTGGCGATAAGTAGGCCCCTCAAGCGCTATGATGAAAATAGGCCAGTGGAGGGTTCGGCCCTGGCTAGTAGCCTTATAGAGGGCCTGGATATTGCTTTTGTCTCCGATGCGGGTATGCCCCTTATTAGTGACCCCGGCTATGAGCTGGTCCAGTTTTGCCTTAATAATAACCTGGCCTTTGAGGCCCAGCCTGGAGCTACTGCCTTTAGCCTGGCTCTTATTAACTCGGGCCTTGCCAGCCACTCCTTTGTTTTTGCTGGTTTTCTTCCAAGGAAGAAAAAGGAAAGAAAGGAAAAACTAGCCCACTTTAGAGACTATGAAGAGACCCTAATCTTTTATGAAGCTCCCCATAGAATCAAAGAAACCCTGGCTGACTCACTGAAAATCCTAGGTAATAGAAGGGCATGTCTTTCTAGGGAGATGACCAAGATCTATGAAGAGCACCTGAGGATGGAGCTTAAGGAGCTCCTTGAGGAAATCACTGCCAATCCCAGAAAGGGTGAGATGGTCCTGACTATAGAGGGAGCCGGTCCCAAGGAAAATGCAGTAATTGACCTTGATGAGCTAATAAAAAATGAACTTGAAAGTGGTAGCAAAACAAAAGAAATTGCAACTAAAATCTCTAAGACTCTTGGAATTACAAGCTCCGAAGCCTATAAACTTGTACTGGAAAGGAAGGAAGAATGAAATTCTACTGTATTAAGACCTGAAGCACTTGCAGGAAGGCCAGGAACTGGCTGGAGGAAAGAAAAATCCCCTTTGAGGAGATTGATCTAAAAAAATATACTGTGGACCAAGATAGTCTAAGCCTAGCTATGGAAAAAAGTGGCCTGGATATCAGGAAATTTTTTAATAGCTCTGGCAAGGCCTATAGAGAAAGAAATCTTAAAGAGGTAGTTGGAGGCCTTTCTATAAAAGAAGCTGCCAAGATAATAAGTGAGGATAGCATGCTCCTTAAAAGGCCCCTGCTTATAGGTGAAGATAGGGTAGTGGTTGGTTTTTCTGAGGAAGACTATAAGAGTCTAATAGAAGATTTAGTATAAAGAAAAGACGATGGGCTAAAAAGCCTCATCGTCTTCCTTTCGTTTTTTCATCTTATCAACAATTCCCATGGCACCATTATAGGCGCTTTCGCTGCCCTTGGCGGCAATTCCAGTAATTCTGGCCACATCTCCCATTATTTCAGGAGTAGTATCAAGAATCTCATCAATGCTATCTCTTTTCTCTTCAACCAATTTCCTAATGGTCTTTAGAGAGACTAGCACCTCTTTTAGGACTAGAATGATGTAGGCTATCAGCACAATTAGGGCAATCATCAGTCCTGCTAAAAAGAGTTCCTTGAGTGAAAAAACTATTTGGGTGTTCATAGTAGGTCCTTTCTAGAGCTGGTGGATAGCCAGGCCATCTATTGCCATAGCAGCTTCCATAAGCAGCTCAGGCAGAGTTGGATGGGCGTGGATGGTATCGTAGAGCTCTTTTGCAGTGAAATTGTATTTGATGGCCAGGGTGGCCTCGCTTATAAGTTCTGATGCACCGGCACCTAATATATGGACTCCTAGGATCCTTCCCTCATTGTCGGCTAGCATTTTTACAAAGCCTTCTGGCTCATCCATTGCCAGGGCCTTACCCGATGCTCTATAGAGGAATTTTGATACCTTGTATTCTATTCCTTCTTCCTTGAGGTCTTCCTCGTTTTTACCAACAGAAGCAATTTCAGGATAGACAAAGGTACAGGATGGAACAGCCCTGTAGTCTAGGACCTCTGGATTTCCTGCCAGTCTCTCAACAACATTAAGGGCCTCATAGGTTGCAACGTGGGCCAGCATACTACCCCCATTTACATCACCTACAGCAAAGATATGGGGCTTATTGGTGCGAAGCTCCTCATTGACCTTGATGCCTGACTTATCGTATTCAATTCCAGCGGCTTCAAGGTTACATGAGAAGTTGGGCATTCTACCAGCTGACATTAGAACTGTGTCAACCACCACCTCTTCGGGTCCCTTTTTACCATCAACTGTAACTACTAGGCCATCTGGGCCCTCTTCTATTTTTTGAACCCTTCCCCCAAGATAAAACTTCATACCCTGACGCTTAAGGTAGTTTTGTGAACGTTTTTGAATTTCTTTGTCTTCCCTTTTTAGATAGGTTCTACCAGAAACTGTTACCTTACTACCAAGTTCCTGGAAGACTGAGGCAAACTCAAGACCGACTATAGAAGCTCCTGAAACAAAGAGTCTATCTGGTAGCTCTTCAAGTTCAAGAAGCTGGTCTGAGTCAATTACCCCGGGGAGGTCTGAGCCAGGAATGGCAGGGTTAAAGGCAACAGAACCTGTTGCAATCATAAAGTTCTTAGCACTATAATTTTCACCATTTACTTCAATTGTATTCTCATCAACAAAATACCCCCGGCCTTTAAGAACAGGGATTTCCTTTTGCTTGAACATTTGCTCAATACCCTGGACCAGTTGATCAGTTACTTGGTCTTTTCTCTTTTTAACCTGGCTGTAGTCTATCTCATAGCCATCTATCTTAACACCGTAGGCTTTAAGATTTTTAACTGTTCTAACTACCTCGGCATTTTTTACTAGGGCCTTAGTAGGAATGCAACCTCTATTTAGGCAGGTTCCTCCTAGACGGTCTTCTTCTACTACTAAAACATCAAGCCCTCTATCCTTGGCTCTTAGGGCAGCAGCATAGCCACCAGGGCCTCCACCAATTATGATTAAATCTCTCATTTTGACCTCCTCATATAATTAGAATAATTATAGCATATTTTGGAATAATCATGGTAAGCTTATAGAATGAACAGGGTTTATATTTTAAAATGCAGTGATGGCAGCCTATATACAGGCTGGACTAATAATCTAGAAAAAAGGCTGAGAACCCACCAGCAGGGTAAAGGGGCTAAGTATACCAGGGCTAGACTTCCTGTTGAGTTGGTTTACTTTGAAAGCTATGAAGATGCCAGCCAGGCTAGAAAAAGAGAGGCTGAAATTAAAAAGCTCTCTAGAGAGAAAAAGCTGGAGCTAATAAAAAAAAGACCCAGTGGGTCTTAGTGAGTAACTCGCTCAAGATTGAAGCGGCTGCCAAATATTTCTAGGCTACCAGCCTCAATTAGCATGGACTTGTCCTTGTAGATAACTGAGAAGTTGGGAACGCTAAGCCCACCTTCGTCTTCGTTAAGTCTTAGGATAACTGCGTCCACTCCACCGGCTTCATAAATAATAGGAGACATCCTGGGGTCTTCTATGGCGTCATCATCTGTAAAAAGAAAGCTGGCCACGTCGGAAAAGACCACCCTGCTGCTGTCCTCCAGCTCTAAGGCGATGGTGTCGTTTTCTAGTCTTATTTCAATGTTCTTAACATCTTGAGATTTGATTTTATCTAATAATTTTTGTATCATTTTTAACTCCTGTACAATCTATACCATAAAAGCCCAATCTAGGCAAGAGTCTTTTGAAATAACTGGTCAAAGTCTTTTGAAATAACTGGTCAAAGTCTTTTGAAATAACTGGTCAAAGTCTTTTGAAATAACTGGTCAAAGTCTTTTGAAATAACTGGTCATAATTTATTAGAGTATTTACATGAGCTAGGGCTCTAGATTATCAAAAAAAAATAAAAAAATTAGGGGAATACATGAAAGATTTCCAAAAAGTATTAAAAAAACTGCAAGAAGAGCTGGATGATATTGAATTGGTGGATAAGGATTTAGGCCAGTTTCTTGAAGAAAGTCAATCTGCTTTTAATGAGCTTATTTTAACTTTTCTAAAAGAGCGCTTAGAGAATCCGGATTCATATAAAGAAGAAGGAGGGGATTGATTATTGGTTAAAAAGGGAGCTTCAGGAGCCTGAGTTCCCTTGGTAGATAAGAGTATAACTATCTGTAAGGAGAACTTATAAAAGTACTTGCCTAAATGACCAAGAGTTTTGGAAGTAAAGGTCCCATATATGGGTGGTCCTTCTTTTGACAAAAGCGCCCTTAAATGGTAGTATTGTTGCTACAAGCGTTGAAGGAAAGAGAACCTTCAGAAGGCCTGCAGAGAGCCGGTGGTGGGTGTAAACCGGTGGTCTAAGAAGGGGAAGATGGTTCCAGAGCAGCCAGGGTTTGACCCCTTATAGTCACTAGAGAATTAATTAGGGTGGTACCGTGGCCTCTTCGCCCCTAGCGAGGGGGTTTTTATTTTTTAAGGAGATAAGCATGAAGGAAAAGTATTATTTAACTACAGCAATTGCCTATACATCAAAAATTCCTCATATTGGGAATACCTATGAGTGGGTCTTAGCCGATGCAGTGGCCCGCTATAAAAGGAACAGGGGCTATGATGTATATTTTCTAACCGGTACCGATGAGCACGGTGAGAAGATAGAGCAGGAAGCAAAAAAAGATGGAAAGAGCCCCCAGGAGCATGTAGATGAAATAGCTGGTGCTATTAGAGATATAGATGATCTTCTTGGTGTAAGCTATGACCAGTTTATAAGGACAACAGATAAAGAACATGTGGAGATTGTCCAGAAGATTTTTAAGAAAATTTATGAGAAGGGGGATATTTACAAGGGGGTCTATGAAGGCCTTTATTGTGTTCCCTGTGAGTCCTTCTTTACTGAGAGCCAGCTTGAGGACAATAAGTGCCCAGACTGTGGTAGAGAGGTTACCCACACAAAGGAAGAGGCCTACTTCTTTAAGCTGAGCAAGTACCAAAAACAGCTAGAGGAGCATATTGAGAAGAATCCGGACTTTATTGTACCTGCCTCTAGAAGAAATGAGATGCTGAACAACTTTATTAAACCTGGTCTTAGAGACCTTTGTGTATCTAGGTCTTCTTTTACCTGGGGAGTACCAGTTGACTTTGATGAAGGCCATGTGGTCTATGTTTGGATAGACGCTCTTAGTAACTATATTACAGCCCTAGGCTATGATCCTCTTGGTGAGAGCAGTGAGCTCTTTAAGAAAAACTGGCCAGCTGACCTTCATATAATTGGCAAGGACATAGTAAGGTTCCACACCATCTACTGGCCCATAATCCTAATGAGTCTAGATCTTCCTCTACCTAAGCAGGTTTATGGCCATCCCTGGCTTTTAAGTGAGTCAGGCAAGATGAGTAAGAGTAAGGGCAATACCCTTTATGCAACTGACCTGGTTGAGTCCTTTGGCCGAGACAGGGTTCGCTACTCAGTCCTAAGAGAAATGCCCTTTTCTGAAGATGGCCACTTTTCACCTGAAAGCCTGGTTAAAAGATCAAACCTTGACCTATCAAACATCCTAGGCAATCTTCTTAACAGGACCCTGGCCATGAGCCATAAATACTTTGAGGGTAGGGTGGAGCTGGGCTCTGCCTATGAGCAGGTTGATTTAGACCTACAAGAAGTGCTTAGAAGGACCATTGAGAAATACGAAGACAAGATGGATAGCCTTCACATCAGTGAGGCCATTGAGGTGGTTATTAACCTGGCCAAGGCCAGTAACAAGTACATTGATGATACGACCCCTTGGGTCCTAGCTAAAGAAGAGGAGAGCCATCCTAGGCTAAAAACGGTCCTCTATACCCTAACTGAGAATCTTAGGATCCTAGCTATCCTGCTTGACCCCTTTATACCAGGCTCTGCCAAGGAGATTTTAGATCAGATTGGGACAAAGGTTAGAGACTATGAGACCATTAAAAGCTATGGCTCAATAGAAGAAGATCTGGTGGTGGGCAAGGGTTCACCAATCTTTGAAAGGTTAGACCTTGATGAAGTAATAGCCAGGGAAGAAGCCAAAAAAGAAGAAAAGAAAAAAGCAGAGCTAGTCTTAAAAGAAGAAGTAGATTTTTCTAGCTGGGAGGCCCTAGATATGAGGGTGGCAGAGATTATAAGTGTTGAGGACCACCCCAATGCTGATAGGCTCTATGTAATCCAGCTAGACCTTGCCGGCAGTAGAAGGCAGGTAGTGGGTGGCCTTAAGGGCAGCTATACCAAGGAAGAACTTGTAGGTAAGAAGGTAATCCTTCTTGCCAATCTTAAGCCTGTTAAACTCAGAGGGGTTCTAAGCCAGGGCATGCTACTTGCAGAGAGCCAGGGAGACCAGGTTAGGCTTTTAGAAGCCAGTCTGGCCACTGGATCTACTATAGGTTAGGAGGGCAACTTGAAGTTTTTTGATTCCCACGCCCATATAGATGATGGGCGCCTTGATAATAAGTACCTTGCCAAAAATTTAAAAGATGCAGGAATTGGGGGAGTTGTTATTCCTGGAGTTGATAGAAAGGGCTGGAAAAGAATCCTGGAGATGGCTGAGGAGGAGGAAATCTTCTATCCTACAGTTGGTATCCACCCATCGGAAGTCAGTGATACTCCCTGGGAGGCCCTAGAGGAAATGGAAGAGCTGATAAAAAACAATCCCCAGATAGTTGCTGTAGGTGAAATAGGCCTGGATCTTCACTGGAGAAAGGACAACATAGACCTGCAAAGGGATTGGTTTAAAGCCCAGATGGAGCTAGCAAAGAAGTATAAGCTTCCTATAATCATCCATGATAGAGAGGCAAATTCCCAGGTTTATGACCTAATTAATGAAGTAGACCCCTATGAAACCGGGGTTATTATGCACTGCTATAGCGGTCATGTTCCCCTAGCCAGGGCCTATGTTGAAAAAGGAGCCTATATTTCTCTTGCAGGGCCTGTGACCTTTTTAAATGCCAGGGTGCCTAAAGAAGTTGCTGCAGTTGTGCCCATAGATAGGCTACTTATTGAAACTGACAGTCCCTACCTTACTCCCCATCCTTTTAGGGGAAAAAAGAATGACCCTTCCTATGTTAGGTATGTGGCCCAGGAAATAGCTGATATAAGGGGGCTTAGCCTTGAAGAGGTGGCGAAAGTCACCTTTGACAATGCCCTTAGAGTTTTTAAGATATGAGGATAAAAGAAGCCATTGTGGTAGAGGGCAAGGATGATGCTGCAAGAATTAAATCCTGTCTAGATGCTAGAATTATTATTACCCATGGCTATGGTCTAAATGAGAAGATTTACCAGGAGATAGAGGAAGCCTATAAGAGGGTGGGTATTATAATCTTCACAGATCCAGATACTGTAGGTGCCCGGCTCAGAAGACAGCTGCTTAAGCGCTTTCCTCAGGCTAAGGAGGCCTTTATAGAAAGATCTCAAGGCACTAAAGATGGGGATATAGGAGTGGAGAATGCCAGCTGCGAGGATATCCTGGCAGCCCTTGAAAGAGTTAGGACTAGGGCAGATTCTTTTGAAAACTACACCATGGCAGACCTGGTAGCCTGGGGTCTAGTTGGCCCAGGAAGCGCAGATAAACGAAAAAACTTTGCCAAAAGGCTGGGTATAGAAGGCCTTTCTGCCAAGTCCACCCTAGAGAAATTAAACTATTATGGGATTAGTCTAGAAGAAATCCAGGAGGCCCTAAGCCATGTATAAAAGAAATAGACCTAGCTGGATAGCTCAGACCATGAAGGAAGAAAGCCTAAGCTTTAGAAAGCGCTTTGGCCAGAATTTTCTAATCGATGATAATGCCCTGGATAGGATAGTGGACTCTTTAGAACTTGAAGAGGGGTCAAATGTCCTGGAAATTGGTCCGGGTCTGGGAGCCCTGACTGAGAGGCTGGTGGACAGGGATATAAACCTTATAGCCGTTGAAATAGACAGGGATTTGGCCTCAATTCTTGAAAGAGACTTTAAAGAGGAGAACTTTCAACTAATAGTTGAAGACGTGCTCAAATTGGAACTTTCCCAGCTGCCTGAACCCCTTATAGTCCTAGGCAACCTGCCCTACTATATAACTTCAGCTATCATTATGCTTTTTCTAGAGTCGGACCTGGAAATTGAACACCTAGTCTTTATGATGCAAAAAGAAGTTGCTGATAGGCTTTTAGCTGAGCCTGGTAGTAAGGACTATGGGATTCTTTCCTTAATTACTCAGTTATATGGCAGGGTAGAGAAGCTCTTTGATGTGGGAAAAAACTGCTTTATGCCAGCTCCCAAGGTAGAGAGTACTGTTGTGAGAATCAGGCCTAGGAATGAAGAAGTGGATCCAAGAACCATTGAGATTATCAAGGCTGCCTTTTCTCTTAGAAGAAAGACCCTATTAAACTCCCTAGCAACCAGCTTTGAAAAAGAAGAAATAAGGCTGGCTCTAGAGAAATCAAAAATCAGCCCCAGTATAAGGGCTGAAAATTTAAGTCTAGAAGATTTTTTAAGGATATCCAGTAACTGGCCTAGTCCTCTTTAGCCTCTAGAATGTCCAAGTAGGCATTGATGGCGGGCAGGTAATGGAGCATGTTATTTAAAAAGCCTATGGGGATAGCCCCTTCCATGCAGGTTTCATGGGAGATGGATTTTCTGCCCCCAGCCTGGGCTTTTTTTATTTGTTCTTCCACTAGTTCAAAGGGTAGAAGATAAAAGGTTTCAAACTTCTTAAAATAAACTAAAAAGAAACTCAGCCCTCCCTGTTTTTTAAAATCCTTCATATAGTCCATTTGGTGGTCGTGAAAGTTTGCTAGGGAAAAGTAGTTCTGCCAGGTTTCCTTGGCATCAAAGCAGAGGGGAATTCCCTGGGCCAGGCCTATATAGTCAACAGTTGAGCGCTTATCAAAATACCCCAGGGTGATTTGACCCTTGGAATTTTGTTCTACAACTTTAATAGGAGTTGAGATTTTATCAACCCTGGCAATCCCTTTATTTTTGTAATAATCATTACTTATATCTATCAAACTCTCCAACAGGTCACCCCTGTGGCCTCTGGTTCTCCAAGCCATAAATTCCTCCTAAATACTATAATAGCATTAAAGTTGTTGAAAGTGAATTCTATTAAAAATGTTTCCAAAGTGTTATAAACAGCTGGATTGGGTGGTCTTTTACCTGTTTTTCTGTGGACAAGCTGTGGATAATGTGGATAAGTCTGGGCTTTATTCACAGCTTATCCCAAGAAGAAATTTAAATCACAAAAGTTTTTGTGATTTATTGTTTATTATTTTTTGGGCAGGGTAAAATGCTTTTAGAAAGCTTTAAGCAATTTTAGGAGGAATAATATGAAGAAAAATGTCATTATCTACACAAGTAATACATGTGGTTATTGCCACACTGCAAAGGACTATCTAGACAGTCTTGGAGTTGAGTACAATGAGCGCAACGTATCTACAGATATGGATGCTAGAAAAGAATTAATGCAAAAGGGCTTCATGGGAGTACCGGTAATACTAATAGATGATGAGGTTATTCAAGGCTTTGATAAAGCTAGAATAGATCAACTACTGAAATAGTCCCTAAGGGACTTTTTCTTTTTTACGGAGGTTTTATGAAAAAGTTTTTAGTGCTACTACTGATTTTACTTTTAGCAGTATCCTGTGCTGCTCCCGGAGCCAGTGAAAGTCCAGGGAAAGAGGCTACTCCTGAAGAAGGAGTTATAGTTGAGGACGAAAAAGGAGAAGAGAGTGATAGCCAGCTTGTAATTGGAAATAAGGTGGGAAACCTAGCTCCAGATTTTGAACTTAATACTCTAGAAGGTGATAAGGTCAAGCTATCTGATCTACGTGGTAAACCTGTCCATATGGTTTTTTGGTCAGTAGACTGTGTTTACTGTGTTAAAGAGCTTCCCCATGTCCAAGAGGTTTATAATGAAAACAAGGATGACTATACAGTCTTAGCTATGAATGTAACTGTTCAGGATGGTGAAGACGCCGCCAGAAAGTTTATTGAAGATTCAGGCTATGATTTTCCTGTTGTCCTAATTGAAAACACCAAGGAAGGGCTAGGAGCTCTGCAAGACTATCAGGTTAGAGGAATTCCTCTAAATGTATTTTTAGATTCCGATGGAGTGGTTGTTTACTCTGTTCCAGGTATGATGGAAGAAGAGCAGATGACAGGAGTACTAAAGGAGCTGATGGATTAATGAAGATAGCCATAGTTGGAGCAATGAAGGAAGAAACTTCCTTAATTCTTGATAAACTGGAAGATGTCCAGCTTGAAGGTAAAAATTTATACCCCTTCCATAGGGGGTTTTTTCATGACCATGAGATACTTCTTATGGTAACGGGAATTGGAAAGGTCAATGGAGCCATATCAACTCAGAGGTTGATTGACCTTCATAGGCCGGAGCTTGTTGTTATGGTTGGGGTAGCTGGAGCAATTGAAAAAATTGCAATAGGCGATACAGTCCTAGTTACTAAGGTTGCCCACCACGATTTGGAGCCAGGGGTACTCTTAAACCACCCTCCCTATTTAGCTCAGGACTCTGGAGAGTTCTTCCCTACTGACCCAGAATATCTGCAAAGAGCTATTCAAGCGGCGGGAGACCTTAAACTAGACTATAGGGTTTTTACAGGTCCTGTGGTATCAGGTGAGACATTTATTGAGAAGGAAGGCAGGGAAGAGATAATCAAGAGATTTAGCCCTCTAGCAGTAGATATGGAAATAGCTGGTGTAGCCCATGCCTGTTACAGGTCTGAAGTGCCTTTTCTAGCTCTGAAATCTATAACTGATACAGAAGAGGATTCTGGTCTGGGAGTTTTTGAGGAAAACTACAAGCTAGCCAGGGAAAATGCCCAGAACCTCCTCTTAGAGATTCTAAAGAAGCTATAGAATAATTCTGTATTTTATTATACAATTTATGTATACACTACAGATAAGGGGGAGTTATGTTAGCACTTGAAGAATCCAGAGCCTACTTGGAGCAGCTTACTAGAGGAAGTTTTCTTATTTCTAGAAGTGGTGATAAGACCAATATAATGACTATAGGTTGGGGTAGCTTTGGCTATATTTGGAATCGCTTTGTGGTTATGGTTCCAGTAAGAAAGACCAGGTATTCTTATGAGCTTTTAAAGGATGAGCACTTTTTTACAATTGCTGTTCCAAAAAAAGGAGAGTTTTCTAGGCAGTTGGAATTTTGCGGAACAAATAGTGGACGAGATCTTGACAAGATTAAGGAGCTTTCCTTGATTCTAGAAGAGGGAACTATTCCTGTTCCCCATATGAAGGAGGTCCAGTTCAATCTTGAGTGCCGAATTCTTTATAAGGAAGAGATTAATCCTGATAATCTTCAGGGACAGATTAATCTAGAGTACTACCCAAAGGAAGATTATTCAGTCATGCTATATGCTGAAATAATTAATATAATCAAATAGGAGGGTTTATGTTTAAGGAATTCAAAGACTTTATTGAAAGAGGTAATGCCATGGATATGGCAGTTGCCTTTATCATGGGTGCAGCCTTTACTGCTATTGTAAGCAGTTTGGTAGATGACTTAATTATGCCAATAATTAGTTTGGTTACCAAGGGCATTGATTTTTCACAGCTTTTTGTCACTCTAGATGGAAGTAAGTATGCTACCTTGGCAGATGCTCAGGAGGCGGGTGCTGCCGTCTTTGCTTATGGTAACTTTATCAATGCAATAATCCAGTTCCTAATAGTTGCCTTTGTTGTCTTTATGATAGTTAGAAGCTTAAATTCTTTGAAAAAAGAAGAAGAGGAAGCAGCGCCTACAACAAAAGAGTGTAACTTCTGCCTAAGTGAAGTTCCTCTGGAAGCCACAAGATGTCCCTATTGCACCAGTGAGTTAGAATTAGTTTTGGAAGAAAGCCAAGAATAATGGATAAGAAAAGCCTGCGCCAAGAACTTCGTAAGCTAAGAGGCAGCCTGGGAGAAGAAAATAGAATTAAATATTCAGAAGAAATATGGAAGACTCTAAAGGAGCTTGACCAGTTTAAGGATGCTAAAAAAATAGGAATTTACTTGGACTTTGGAAGCGAAGTTAAGACCACTTCTTACGCTCTAGAGCTCATAGGGGATAAGGAAGTATATGTGCCTAGGCTTAGAGGAAGGGAAATGGACTTTGTGGAGCTAACAGGCCTTGATGGGATGAAGGCTGGTGCCTTTGGAATCCTAGAACCTGTAAAGGGAAAGGTTATCCCTCCAGAGGAGCTGGACCTAATCCTTATGCCAGGCCTTGGCTTTACTCTTGATGGTGCCAGGCTGGGTTATGGGGGAGGCTACTACGATAGCTATCTTCCTTCAACAAGGGCCTATCTACTTGCCCTGGCCTATGAGGTACAGATTAAGGATAAACTACCTATTGAAAAATGGGACTGGCCAATCCATGGACTTGTTACAGAAAAGTCGTTCTATAGTTTTTGATAAAAAATACTTTAAAAAGCACTTATGTTCGTGTAGAATTATAAACATAAGAATATATCAAGGAGGAAAAAATGGGAAAGTGGATTTGTACTGTATGTCAGTATGTTTATGACCCCGCTGTGGGCGATGAAGATAGTGGAATTGCACCAGGCACAAGTTTTGAAGACCTACCAGAAGACTGGGTATGCCCTGATTGTGGCGTTGAAAAAGATATGTTCGAACCCTACGAAGACTAAATAAAAAAAGGAGTTATCAATGGTAAAAGTTGGTGAAATTTATAAATGTGAACTCTGTGGAAACATGGTTCATGCAGTTCATGGTGGCCAAGGCCAGCTAGTATGCTGTGGTCAACCTATGAATTTACTAGAAGAACAAAGTGCTGATATGGCCAATGAGAAGCACGTTCCTATGGTTGAAGAAGTAGAAGGCGGTTATAAAGTGACTGTTGGAAGCACCCTTCATCCCATGCTAGAAGCCCACTATATTGAGTGGATTGAGCTTCAAATACCCAACCAAACTCTAATTGCATTTCTAAAGCCTGAAGAAGAGCCTGTTGCCTACTTTAAGACTGATGAAAAAGCACTTGCAGCTAGAGAATACTGTAACCTACACGGCCTTTGGATTAACGAAAGCCTGTAATAAGATAATTAAAGGAGATACAATATGCAAAAATGGATATGTACAGCTTGTCACTACATCTATGACCCAGCAGTGGGCGATGAAGATGGTGGTATAGCACCTGGAACAGCCTTTGAAGATATTCCTGAAGATTGGGTTTGCCCAGTTTGTGGAGTTGACAAGGATATGTTTGAAGTCTACGAAGAATAAGAGGAAACTATGAATAAAGAATTATTAAAAGGACTTGTAGAACAAATCAACCTTGAGCTTCAGTCAGCCTATATCTATTTTGGTATGGCTAGCTATTTAGAAGAAAGTGGTTTTGCTGGATTTTCTCACTGGATGAAGGTTCAGGTAAAAGAAGAAGTAAGTCACGCTATGAGGATTTACGATTTTCTTCAAGAACGCGGTGAGCATATTGAAATGCTTCCCTTTGAAAAGGTTGATGTTGATTATGACAGTGTACTAGATGTTTGGGAGAAATCCTTAGTACACGAAAAATTCATCACAGCTTCAATTGACAAACTTGCTAACCTGGCCTTTGATCTTAAAGATTTTTCAGCCATGGGTATGCTTCAATGGTTTGTAGATGAGCAAGTCGAAGAAGAAGACCACTTCGGCGGCGCAGTAGCCCAGCTTCAAATGGCAGAAGGCAAGGGTTCTACTATGCTAATGCTAGACAGAGAGTTTGGAAGGCGCGAAGGGTAGTAGAAGAGTAGTAAATGTGACAGGTGGCTTCGGCCACCTGTTATATATAAATTAAAGAGGAGGAAAATATGTCTGTAAAAGGAACTAAAACTGAGCAAAATTTACTTAAGTCTTTTGCTGGGGAGTCCCAAGCTAGAAGCAGATACGAAATGTATGCTAAAATAGCTAAAAAAGAAGGTTATGTTCAAATTTCAGAAATCTTTTTAGAAACTGCCCGCAATGAGTTCGAGCATGCCAAGAGATTTTTTAGATTTTTAGAGGGTGGAGCTGTGGAGATTACAGCCATGTATCCTGCAGGTGTTGAGGGAACAACTCCAGAGAATCTTAAAGCTGCAGCTGAAGGAGAAAATGAAGAGCACACAATTCTCTATCCAGAATTTGCACAAGTTGCTAAGGAAGAAGGCTTCCCAGAAATCGCAGCTGCTTACAAAGCTATTGCTAGTGTAGAGCTTGCCCACGAAATCAGATACCTAAAATTATTAGAAAACATAGAAGAAAATAAAGTTTTCAAGAGAGAAAATAAGGTTATGTGGAAATGCCATGTATGTGGTTATCTACATGAGGGCTATGAGCCACCTAAGATGTGTCCTAGCTGTAAGCATCCTCAAGATTATTTCTTTATCAAGGAAGAAAACTACTAGGAAGAATTTCTACTTATATGAGTCCCCAAGGCCTTGGCTTTGGGGCTTATTTTTTTACTTGACTAAAGATTTTCATATGATAAGATTTTAACTAGAAAGGAAGGGGAAATGAAAACAATTTGTGCCTTGAGTTTTAAATTATTTGACACATGACCTGAATTGTTTCTTCTTGGCAGGAAGATAGCAACTTGATTTAGTCATTTCCCAGGCCTTATTTTTGTTTCTAAAGTCCTAGCTGGAAATGGCTACTTGCCAGTGCAGGGCTTTATTTTTATGTAAAGAAGGAAGCCCATAACCAATAAAAATTAAGGAGATAAAAATGAGACCAAAAACCATGTCAAAAGTAGATGAACTAAGGGGAGCCAATGCTATAGCCATTAAAGAGGCCAAGGAAAAGGGAGAGAAGGTTGTAGGGATGTACTGCATGTTCAGTCCTCAGGAACTGGCACTGGCTGCAGGTGCAAGGGCCGTATCTTTATGTGGAACCAGTAATAACCCAATAGAAGAAGCAGAGAAGGTCCTTCCAAGGAACCTTTGTCCACTTATCAAGTCCAGTTACGGCTTTGCTATAACAGATACCTGTCCCTACTTTTTCTTCTCTGATTTAATTTTAGCTGAAACCACCTGTGATGGTAAGAAAAAGATGTACGAAGAGATGGCTAAAATAAAGCCCCTCCATCTAATGGAATTGCCCCAGTCATCCCAGGGAGAAAAGAATCTCAACTTTTGGGTTAATGAAATGATGGAATTCAAGGCCTTCTTAGAAGATTTTTACAAGGTTGAAATTACTGAAGAAAATCTTAAGGATGCAATTAAACTTATGAATAGGGAAAGGGATACATATAAAAAGCTTCATCAGATGAATATGAACAAGCCCGCCCTACTTTCAGGGGTAGACATGCTTTTAGCCCAGTGGGCAAGAGGCTTTAATGTTGATAAGGAAAAGGGCTTAGCTATTATCGAAGATCTTATTAAAGAGCTTGAAGAAATGAAGGCTAAGGGCATTTCTCCCTACAGTGAAGATAATCCAAGAATTCTTGTAACAGGCACACCTATGGGATTAGGCTCCGAAAAACTTGTTAGGCTCCTTGAAGATTCCGGTGCCAGTGTAGTGGCTCTGGAAAATTGTACAGGCTATAAGCCTATAGATACCAATGTTGCCCTTGATAAGGATCCCCTAGTTGCTATTGCTGAAAAGTATATAAAACTGCCCTGCTCCTGTATGACACCAAACCACGATAGGTTTGAACTTGTTAAAAAACTAGCCCAGGATTACCAGGTAGATGGGATAGTGGACCTGGCCTGGCAGGCCTGCCACACCTATACAATTGAGTCCTATGGACTAAGAGAGTATATCAAAGATGAAATGGAGCTACCCTTCCTGCAAATAGAAACCGATTACTCTGATTCTGATCTTGGCCAGCTTAGGACTAGGGTAGAGGCTTTCCTAGAAACCATGGTATCCTAATGAAGAAAATTTCAGTTGGAATAGATATTGGTTCTGTGGCATCAAAAGCCGCTGCCTATGATGGCCAGGAGATAATTGCCCTGGCCATGAGACCTACGGGCTGGAGCCCTAGAGAGGTGGGCCAGGAGCTCTTAGATGAAATCCTTGAAAAAACAGGTCTTGAGAGGGAACAAATCCATGCTATAGTCGGCACTGGTTATGGAAGGGTATCCCTTCCCTTTGTTGATAAAAGGATCACTGAGATTTCCTGTCACGGCAGGGGAGCCTTTTATCTGGATAAAAGCATCCGAACTGTAATAGACATAGGTGGCCAGGACAGTAAGATTATAAAGATTAATGAGAAGGGCCAGGTCCTGGACTTTCTTATGAATGATAAATGTGCTGCAGGAACGGGAAGATTTCTCCAGGTTATGGCCAATGCCCTTGAAGTTGATGTGAGTGAATTATCTAATTTAGCTAGGGGTAGTCAGGCAGCTAAAATCAGCAGCATGTGCACTGTTTTTGCAGAGTCAGAGGTGGTTAGTCTGATTGGAGAGGGAACCGATAAGAGTTCTATAGCCCACGGACTACTAAACTCAGTGGCTGAAAAAATCTATGCTCTGGCAGGCAGGCTGGGAGTAGAGGGCCAGGTCTATTTCTCAGGTGGAGTGTCTAAAAGCGAGCTATTAAGAGAAATTTTGGAGGAAAAACTTAAAAAAGAAATCCTTCACTCCCAGGACTCCCAGTATGTAGGAGCCATTGGGGGAGCAGTACTAGGCTATAAATAAATTATTAACCAGCTTTTTAGCTGGTTTTTCTAATCTTTCCTACTCTTTCATGCTATAATAAGTTCCATGTAATAGGAGGAAGTGTGTGAAGCTAATTGAGCTTTTTACCGATGGAGCGGTAAAGGATAATCAGAGTGATATAAATATAGGTGGCTATGGAGGCATCCTCCACTTTAAAGGCCATGAAAAAGAGTATTCCGGTGGTGAAAGAAATACTACTAACAACATTATGGAGCTTAAAGCCGTGATTGAAGGACTGAAGGCTATTAAAGACAGGACCATAAGGGTGGAGGTTTTTACTGACTCGGCCTACATAGTCAACTGCTTTAAGGAAAAATGGTATGAAGGCTGGATTAGCAGGGGTTGGATGACCACAGCAAAAAAACCTGTAGAAAATAGGCAGCTTTGGGAAGAGCTTTTAGCCCTGGTCGATGAGTTTGACCAGCTATATTTCTACAAGATAAAAGGACATCTTCCCCTGGAATCAATCCACCTGGAAAAGTGGTATAATAAATTTTTGGAAGAAGAAAAGAGAGTTTCTATGGACCAGTTTAAGAGGTATTTATCTTACAATCACAGAGTAGACAAGCTGGCCAGCGACTATGCAATAAAAGTAGGTGAAAATGATAAAGAATAATTTAAAGACTTTGGTGTATTTTGGGCTTTGGTACTTTGTACTAGTAGCCAGCGTTATATTTATGAACTTTAGAAATTTTATAGGTGCGATCATACCAGATGCCCTTGGGCCTGTTCCTTTTTTTGGCATTGCCACCTTGGTTTATAGTATAATTTTTACCCTCTTATTTCTAAGGCCAATGGGCTCCGCGGTGGATAATTTCTCTTCTCTAGCCAGCCTAGTAGCCCTTGATATAGGAGTTATATTGGCTGTAGCTTTAGGTGCTCTTTTTATGAGGTTCTCTTATATTGAGTTATTAATGGCAATAGGTTTTTGTATTGGGCAAATAGTCATAATGCTGCTAGTACTAGGGCTTAAAAAGGACTAAGAGACCCGGGTTGGGTTTCTTTTTTTTGAGAGAGGTTGATTATGAAGACTTTTGAAAAGAAATTAGAAGATTATGGAAGGGTTCTTACAGAAATTGGTCTGGATTTAAAAGAAGGGGATGGCCTGATAATTAACTTTGATATCTGGGGCCTAGAGCTAGCAAGAGAGGTAACGAAATTTGCTTATAAGGCTGGAGTTAAAAGTGTTATTAATCTTTTTAGTGATGATGAGATGACCCTGGCCAGATATGAGTATGGGAGGGATGAAATCTTTGATGAACTAGAAAAATTCAAGGTTGATTATACCGAAGAAGCCTTTAAAAATAATTATCACTCCCTTTATATCTATGGACCCAATCCCCAGCTACTTGAAAATGTGGATAGTGGAAGAATCCACCGCTGGCAAAGGGCCTACTCCCTAGCGACAAAGCCTATCCAGCACTATGAAATGGATAATCTAGCCAAGTGGTGTGTAGCTTTAGTACCAACCCCTGCCTGGGCTAAGATGGTTTTTCCAGAGCTAGAAGAAAAAGAAGGCCTGGAAAAGCTATGGAGTCTAGTTTTTGAAATCAACAGGATTAATGAAGATAATCCAGTCGAGGCCTGGAGGACCCATGATAAGGCTCTTAAAGAAAAAGAAGACTATTTAAATAAAATGAATTTTGAAAAACTTATCTTAAGAGGCCCCGGAACAGAGCTAGAAGTTCATTTGGTTGAAAACCATCAGTGGATAGGGGGATCTAGCCAGCTTGAAAGAGGAGA
>LFTD01000128.1:40543-46895 GCA_001512625.1 Clostridiales bacterium DTU036
ATCTGGGTGAGCTAGCCCTTGTTGCAGAATCTTCCCCAATAGCAAGAACAGGCCTACTTTTTTACGATACTCTTTTTGATGAAAATGCCTCCTGCCATTTAGCCCTAGGTAAGGCCTATGGGGAGAATTTAAGAAATTATGAGGGGCTAAGTAGTGAAGAAAAAGAAAAGCTGGGGATGAATGACTCTATAATCCATGTGGACTTTATGATTGGAGGTCCTGAGTTTGATGTGATAGGAGTTGACAAGGCTGGAAATCCAGTGAAGATTTTTGAAAGGGGAAACTGGGTCTAGTTAAGTAGGAAAGTATTTGTGCCCTTGTAGACACTATTATAAATTAATGAAATACCCATGCATTTTGTTAGGGGAAAATCACTTTTTTAAAAGTTGTCTTTAAGAAGAAAAAACCCTCGTATGAGGATTTTTCATAAAGAATACAGTTTTATTCTTGACCTAAAACCTTTGAAGACTTGGAGTCAGATACAATCTCCCAGTGGATGATAAAGGTTAGGGCAGCCCTTAATAGCACGATAGAGCCTAGTATTATCAGTTCGTCTAAGGTCTGGATTACAAGAGTCTTTAGGATTTCCGCACCCAGCTTGAATTCTAGGGCAACTGCCAGGGCTCTTGAAAACTCAATCTTAATATTTTCATCTGTAAACTGAAATAGCTTTCTAGCATATTTGTAGAAGGCCTTTGTAGATGAAAACAGTACTATAAAGACTCCCATTATTTCCAGTAGGTTAGCTATAATAGGGACAAAGGTATGGATTAGATGTTCCATAAATCAACCTCCTTTAGGTTAGTAAATCTGATTATAGATGTAAAAGGAGGAAGAGTCAAAAAATCTATAGCTTAATTATGGCCTTAGATTTTTTAAAGTGCATTTTAAAAATAGTAATTAAGGAGGAATAAAAGATGTTTAAAATCCGCAGAGCTAGTCCCCAGGATATCCCCACTTTTCTAGATTTCACCAGGGCCCTAGCAGACTTTGAAGAAATGAGTCATATGGTGGTGGCTAGTGAAGAAGATCTTAATTATTGGCTCTTTGAAAAGAAAACAGCCCATCTACTAATAGGTGAGGTTGATGGAAGGCCTGTAGCCACTGCTCTTTATTTTTATAATTTCTCAACCTTTGAGGGCCGAGCCGGAATATATCTTGAAGACCTTATTGTTTTACCTGAGCATAGGGGGCAGGGTTATGGTACTGCCATGCTTAGGTATTTAGCCCAACTAGCCCTAAATGAGGGCTGTGGAAGATTTGAGTGGATTTGCCTAGACTGGAATGAAAAGGCTATATCAATCTATGAGGGGTTAGGAGCCAAGGCCCTTCCAGAATGGCTTCTTTTTAGGATGGATGAAGAAACCATGAGGGATTTTGCTCAGGGGCTTTAGGAGTAAGTTGATAGTTTTTGTGTAGTTCTTGAGGTGGAAGAGCTAGTCAAAAAGTGTTATAATTATCTCTAATGGAGGTGCTTATGGATAGAATAGAAGAGCTTAGGCTGGAGATAGACTCTTTAGATCAAAAACTTATGGAATTAGTCCAAAAGAGATTTGAACTCAGCTTACAGGTCATTTCAGCCAAACAAAAGAAGAGCTTAGGCACCTATGATAAAAACCGTGAAGAATTCATTCTAGCCAGGGCAAGGGATTATGGTCCTAAAGTAGAAGAACTCTATCAAGAACTCCTTAGAATCTCAAAGGAGATATAATGGAAACCTCTTTAATGATCTTAAAACAGATAGGTTTAACAGACCTACTGGATATTCTAATAGTTACCTATATCTACTATAAAGTGTATAAGATCATTTCAAACACCCGTGCGATTCAGCTGTTTAAAGGCCTGGTAGTCTTTTTTATACTACTAAGGTTGGCCAGCGCAGCAGAACTACGCATGGTTAGTTTTGTTTTAGAAAACCTGCTTACCTATGGTCTTTTGGCCCTGGTAATTCTCTTCCAGCCAGAGCTGAGAAGGGCCCTTGAATATCTGGGGCGCAGCAAGCTCTTTGATAGTTTTCTCTTTAAGTCCAAAGATAAGAGGGAAATGGGCGTGCTAGAAGAGTTGGTCCAGGCCATGATAGAGCTCAGCCAGGAGAGGATTGGGGCCCTTTTGGTATTTGAAGGAGAGATTGGTCTCAAGGATGTGATAGAAACGGGCACAGAGCTAAACGCAGAGATATCTGGCCCCCTGCTTAAGAACATTTTCACCCCCAATACCCCCCTCCATGATGGGGCTATGGTAATAAGAGGGGAGACTATTATTGCAGCTGGATGTCTACTACCCTTAAGTAATGATAGAAATGTAAATAGAGATTTGGGAACCCGCCATAGGGCAGCTCTGGGTATGAGTGCAGTTTCTGACGCCTTAATCTTAGTTGTCAGCGAAGAAACTGGGGTTATTAGTTTGGCCCAAAATAATGTACTAACCAGATTTTTAGATGGAGAAGGCCTAGTTGAAAGGCTAACAGCCTTCTATGCTCCTAAAAAAGATTCACTCTTTAAACTAGAAAGGAGCAATGAATGAAAAAAATAAAGAATAGTAAACTCTTTAGATCCTTGGCAAATAATAGCTTTCCCAAAATGGTTTGCCTTCTGCTAGCTATTATTACCTGGTTTATTGTTATGGATAATAAGAATCCTCTGCTAGAGACAGTGTATAGAGATGTACCCGTTGAGCTCCTTGGAATAGAGCAGGTGGAAAATAGAGGCCTGATTATTGAACAAAAGTCTGGGGATAGGGTGGATGTCACAGTTAGTGGTAGATGGAGGGATATTACAAAACTTAGAGAAGACTCCATTCATTTATCGGTCTCACTGGACACTATAGTAGGTAAGGGAACCAATAAGCTTATTATTGATAGAAGAGTTTCAGCATCAGGAGTCAGCATCATCTCCCTATCAAGTGATAGTGTAGAGCTTAGTATTGATGCTATAGAAACTGTAAATAAACCTATAAGAATTCAGATGGAAGGAAGTTTAGCCAAAGACCTGGAGTTGGGTACCCTGGTTTATAAAGAAGATGATATTGGAGTGACAGGCCCCTCTTTAATTCTAAAGGAAATAGCCTACCTTCAAGGTCAACTTAATCTTAGTGAAATTTCAATTTCTACAACAGAGCATATAAATATTTTAGCCTATGACATTGAAGGTAATGTGGTGGAGGGAGTTGAGCTTGAGACAACCAGCCTGGCAGTGGGTGTCCCTGTTATAGGAACTAAAACCCTGCCTCTAGAGATAATCACTGAAGGAGATATTAGGACAAATTACAGGTTAACTGAAAAGGTTGCCAATTTAGACCAGGTAACAATAAAGGGCAATACCAATCTTCTGGGCTCCATAACAGAGGTTAGGACCAAGCCAGTAAGTATTAAAAATGCTGACAAGAGCTTTGAGACCATGCTGGAAGTAGAACTAGCTAAGGATATAATCCTAGTAAACACAGAGCCACTCTCAGGTAAGTTTACCATTGAGGCTCTGGATAATAAGCGCTTTAACATCCCTGGCAAGGATATTAACCTCCTAGGTACAGATGAGAAGTATAGTTATATCATCGACCCTGAGCTGATAATAAAACTTGAAATTAAAGATGTTAGAGATGCGATAAAAGATATCGATGAAAAAGATATCAAACTAGAAACTGATCTTAAGGGCTTGGGAGAGGGTGACTACTCACTTCAAATATCAGTAAAAGGTATACCTGAGACCAGCCTGTTTAGTGTTTCGGAATTGCCCCTACTCATTGAAAAGAAAGGCGATTAAGCATGAATATTTTGATAGGTAGTGTTTTTATTGCAGGATTTTTGTCATTTTTCTCACCCTGTACAGTTCCAATGATACCAGTCTATATTGGTATCCTAGCTGATGGGCAAGGAGAGTTAATTAAGATAGGACCAATTAGTTTTTCACCAAGGAGTATGGCTAGAACCATGCTTTTTGTTTTAGGCATCTCAGTAAGTTTTGTGATAATGGGCTTTGGTGCTGGGGCACTAGGCGCTCTTTTTTACAGCCCCTGGTTCTTAAGGGTTCTTGGACTTATTGTTGTAATACTGGGTCTTCAACAGGTGGGACTTTTTAAGCTTTCTTTTCTGGACAAGGAGAGAAAGGTTAGGGCTAAGACCGATATATCAGCCTACTGGGGAGCCTTTGTTTTAGGCCTTACCTTTAGCTTTGGTTGGACCCCCTGTGTAGGGCCTGTTCTAGGGGCAGTACTGGGGATTTCAAGCTCTGGAGGAGCCCTGCTAGGCGGCTTCTACATGCTGGTTTATTCCCTTGGAATGATGATTCCCTTTTTGTTTATAACCCTTTTTTCAGGCTATGCTATAAGTAAGGTGGAGTTTCTAGAACGACATGTTTTTACCATTCAAAAGGTAGGAGGGGTCCTGATTATCCTTATGGGGCTACTCCTTATGTTTGATAAGCTTAGTCTTTTGTCTGGAGGCCTTTAAATGAAAGAGATAGTTCTAGCAGGAGGTTGCTTTTGGGGTATGGAAGCCTACTTTAAGGACCTCTATGGTGTAGTTTTAACTGAAAGTGGCTACGCAAATGGTGAGGGAGTTCCCTCCTACCAGGGCCTTTGCGCAGGTTATTTTGACCACGCAGAGGCTATAAGGCTAGTCTACGATGAAAACAAAATTAACCTTTACTTTCTCTTGGCCCATTTTTTTAGGGTTGTGGATCCCACCAGCCTAAATAGGCAGGCTGGGGATATTGGTAAACAGTACCGCTCAGGTATTTATTATTCCGATTCCCAGGAAGCAGAGGCTATTAATAAAATGGTGGACCTATACAGAGGAGACTATAAGAAGCCTCTAGTTGTAGAAATCCTTCCCCTAGCTAATTTTTATAGGGCTGAGGAATACCATCAGGATTATCTAAGAAAAAATCCCCATGGCTATTGTCATATTCCTCTAGGACTATCAAGGGATATTTTTATCCCAAAATATGCCTATGAGCTTTTAAAACCAGGTAGCTTTAGGGAGCTTCCAGAGGATAATCAGCTAGGGATATATGTAGATTCAAAGGGACTGCCGGTCTACCTGTCTAAGCAAAGAAAGCAGGATGGCTTTAGCGGAGCCAGCCTTACAGGAGAGAAGGCAGATGAGCTGTACTTTGTAGCTAAGGAGGATATGCTGGAAATGGGTTATGGCTACCTCCTGGAGCACTTGTAGAAATTCGAGGTGAAAGATGAAAAGTTTTGATGATGTACTAAATAGGGCTAGAAATTTAGACAAGAAAATTATTGCTGTTGCCAAGGCAGAAAATCTAGAGGTCCTAGAAGCAGTTGAAGCAGCTAGGAAACTAGGAATCTCAGATGCCATCCTAGTTGGGGAGAAGGTGAAGATTCTTCCTCTTATGGAGGAGGCCGGCCTCAAGGAAGAGGACTACGAGTTTTTTGATGTGGAGGGAATGCAGGAGGCTGCCATGGAGGCAGTTAAGCTAGTTTCTTCAGGCAAGGCTGATATGCTGATGAAGGGTCTTGTTGATACAGGTACCCTACTTAAAGAAGTCCTTAATAAGGAATATGGCCTGAGAAAGTCACCTGTTCTTAGCCACGTGGCTGTCTTTGAAGTTGATACCTATCATAAGCTTTTAGTAGTTACCGATGCTGCTATGAATATTGCTCCAAATGTAGATCAAAAGATAGCCATTATTGAAAACGCAATTATTGTTGATAAGGCTCTTGGTAAGGACTTGTCTAAGGTAGCTATCCTTGCCGCCAGCGAAAAGGTTAATGAAAAAATGCCCGCTACTGTAGAGGCTGAGAAAATTCTTAATACAGGTATTAGAGGAGCAATCTTGGGAGGCCCCTTTGCCCTTGATAATGCTATTAGTAAGGAGTCTGCTAGGATTAAAGGCCTCACTAGCCCTGTAGCAGGGGACGCTGATATCCTCCTGGCCCCAGATATTGAGGCTGGAAATATCCTTTATAAATCCCTAGGCTTTTTAGCTAAATCCAGAGGAGCTGGTACCATAGTTGGGGCTAAAAGACCCATAATTTTAACTTCAAGAGCCGATGATGAGGATACAAAAATGAACTCTATAGCCTTGGCAGCCCTTATTGCTGAGAAGATGAAGGAGGACTAGATGCAGATTCTTGCAATTAACCCAGGTTCCACCTCAACCAAGATTGCACTTTTTAATGAGGAAAACCTAATTTATGAAAAGACCCTCAGGCATAGCAGGGAGGAACTGGCTCCCTTCCATAGTATTTCTGATCAGAGTGAATTTAGGTACCAGCTAATCCTTGACGCCCTTGACGAGGCGGGCTGTATAAAGGGCAAGCTTTCAGCTGTTGTTGGCAGGGGTGGCCTAGTCAGGCCCATTCCTGGAGGAACCTATATAATAAATGACAA
>LFTD01000071.1:0-5531 GCA_001512625.1 Clostridiales bacterium DTU036
AGGCTGAAATTTATCCTTGACAAACTAGTAATAATTTAATAGGATTGTTCTTATAGAGTAAAGGCTGTGAAGAGAAGAGTAGAAAATGCGTCGCCATTATAGAGAGTCTGGTAAGGTGAAAGCAGACATGGGGCAAGTTTTTGAAGATGGTCTTGGAGCCTGAAAGCTGATATGTAGGTTTTCATGGGTGCGCCCATTATAGCGCCAGGCTATGTTAGTAGCTGTAGAGGAAGGGGCCGTGAGGCTTTTTCGAATCAAGGTGGTAACACGTGTAGGCGTCCTTGCTTTAGGCAAGGGCTTTTTTATTTGGAGGAAGAATGGTAGTCCTGGATAAGGTAACAAAGGTATTTCCTGGAGGAGTCGAGGCTCTTAAAGGGATTAGCCTGGATATTAAAAAGGGTGATATCTATGGCATAATAGGGCTTTCTGGTGCAGGAAAGTCCACCCTGCTGCGTTGTATTAATGGCCTTGAGACACCCACCAGCGGAAGGGTCCTGGTAGAAGGTAGAGAGGTAGAAGCTCTTAATAAAAAGGAGCTCCAAGAGTTAAGACAGAGTATAGGCATGCTCTTTCAAAGTTTTAACCTCTTTGAAGCCAAGAAGGTATTTGACAATGTGGCCTATCCCCTGAAGTTAAAGAAGGTTAGTAAAGAACTTCAGGAAAAGGAAGTTATGAAGATGCTTAGGCTGGTGGGACTAGATGATAAAGCCCAAGCCTATCCCAACCAGCTTTCAGGTGGACAAAAGCAGAGGGTGGCCCTGGCTAGGGCTCTTATAAGTGGTCCTAAGATTCTTTTACTTGATGAGGCCACATCGGCTTTAGACTCGGCAACAGGCCAGGCAGTTCTTGAGCTTATTGAAAAGATCAAAGAAGAGTTAGATTTAACAGTGATTCTTATAACCCATGACCTAGAGGTTGTCAGGAGTATTTGTAACCAGGTGGCTATCCTAGAAGGGGGCCAGTTACTTGGAGCAGGTCCTATAGGAGAGATGTTTAGAGGCAGCCATATTAGGAAGATCAGGCAGGACCTGGTCATACCTCCAGGTGTTATTAAAGGTAGAGGCCTGCTTCTAACCTTTTCAGGAGAGTCTGCCAAGGAGCCCATAATCAGTAATCTGATTAAGGAGATGGGACTTGATGTCAACATACTTCTTGGCAAGATTGAGTATGTTGACCATGAGCCCCTGGGAAACCTCCTAGTTGAGATTGATAGTACTCAGGAAGACCAGGTAGTAAGCTATCTTGAATCCAAGGGAGTACAGGTGGAGGTCTATTATGAGAATAATTAAACTTGCCCTACCCAGTCTTATAGAAACCTTGATCTTGGTAGGTGTTTCCTCCCTAGTATCTGCAGCCTTTGGCCTGGCTTTAGGTCTGGTCCTGGTGGCGGTAGGAAAAGGGGGAGTTGAGGAGAACGGGACAATTTATTTTATCCTTACAAAGATAGTGGATGCTATAAGGTCAATTCCCTTTATTATCCTGCTTTTCTTCCTTTTTCCTGTTACAAAGATAATAATGGGAACCAGCATAGGTATTAAAGCAGCTCTCTTTCCACTTATAGTGGCGGCCATTCCCTTTTATGCCAGGATAAGTGAGGGAGCTCTGCTAGGAGTCCCTCCTGGAATTAGAGAGGCAGCGGCCAGTATTGGAGCTGGTAGCTTTGATATCCTAAAGGTTATGCTTCATGAAGCCCAGGTTCCACTGGTCAGGGGTTTAATAAATCTTATAATTAACCTTATTGGCTACTCGGCTATGGCTGGAGCTGTAGGCGGGGGAGGCCTAGGGGACCTGGCAATTCGCTATGGTCTTCATAGATATAATTTCAATATCATGGTAGTGACAGTGGTAATTTTATATATCCTGGTCACCCTAATACAAAATATTGGCGACTGGTATGTCGCAAAGCTTGAAAGAAAGTGAGAATAATTATGAAAAAGATACTTGCAGTTTTACTATTACTACTAGTTTTAGCTGGCTGTTCCAGTCAGTCAAAGGACCTTACTACAATTAAAGTTGGAGCTTCACCGGTACCCCATTCAGACATCCTTGCTTCTATTAAGGATGAGCTAAAGGACAAGGGCTTTGACTTAGAAATCGTTGAGTTTACTGATTACGTCCTTCCAAACCTTGCACTAGAAGAAGGAGATTTAGAGGCAAACTTCTTCCAGCACAAGCCCTATCTTGATAACTTTAATGAAGAAAGAGGAACTAAGCTAGTTGCTGTGGGAGATGTTCATATTGAGCCTATTGGCATATATTCAGATGTATACACTTCTTTAGATGAGCTAGAAGATGGGGACCTAGTACTAATTCCTGGAGATGCTACAAATGGTGGAAGGAGTCTAGTTCTGCTTGAAAGTCTAGGCTTAATCGGGCTTGAAGAAGGAGTGGGCATAGGAGCTACTCCCCTTGATATAGTGGATAATCCAAAGAACCTTGTGTTTAAGGAACTTGAAGCTGCCCAGATTCCAAATGCTCTTGATAGTGCTAAGATTGCAGCTATAAACACCAACTATGCTCTTGGAGCTGAGCTTGATCCTAAGGACGCCCTTGCCCAGGAGGAGGGAGTAAACAATCCCTATGCAAATGTACTAGCTGTAAAAGAAGGCGATGAGGATAAGGACTTTGTTAAGGCCCTTTTAGAAGCACTGCAATCTGATAGTGTTAAAAAATTTCTAGAAGAAGAATATGATGGAGCAATCTTGCCAGCTTTCTAATAGGTATATAAGTATTTTGTTATAACTTTCTTCTTTGGGGTAAGAAAGATAAAAGTCTTAAAGGAGAGGTTAGGATGAAAAAACTCTTAGTTATATTACTTGTATTAGTCTTTATGGTTTCATGTGTGCAGGACCATACTGGAAAAGAGATGGATAAACTTCTGACACAGCGCTATGAAGAGGGAGATAGGTTTGTTTTAGTTGAAGATATGGTGGAAGCGCCCTGGGACTCTGTGTGGCTAGTCAATAGGTCTAAAGAAGATATGGTGCTGCCTGCAGATCTTGAAGACCTTAAGCCTTCAGACAAGGTCCGAATTATAGTAGTGAGGGATGGAAAAATAGAGGAGCTTGAGTTTAGCGATAAGGTAGAGCTGAAGTATTCAAGTCAAATCTTGGTTTCTGCCTTTCAGCTCTATAATGACTCAGAGTTTCAAATTGATAGGGTAGATGAAAAATTTCTACTTAATTATTACGAAGACTGCAATGTCTGACAGGAAGACTGGGCTCCCGGCGGGAGTATAGCAAGACTTTCATTCTAGTATAAGTTTTTTATAATGGGGTATGGTAATTAGGCCATACCCTTTATATTTTTGTGAAGCCTACTAGCTAGCAAAATAATTAAGTAGATATGGCAAGAAAAAAGAAGCTAATTAAAGCTCCTTTATTAATAGACCCAAACCGTCATTCCAACCCAGCTAAGGCTAAAGAGGGTGGGCATATCCCAGGGGGCCACATTGACGCAGCCATGGCTACCATGCCAGAGATAGGCGTCGGTACCAAAGCCCCACTGCCAGTCGGCATCATGGAGGCCTTCTATCATGCCCTCATAGTTGAACTGCATCCAGTATCTGACAGCAACATCATATTTTTCCCCTTCTCTATTTGTATTAATCAGCCTTGTGTTGGTATCTTTTTCGAGAATGCTCCAGTAGCCTCTATGGGTGGGGTAGCCCTTGTTAGGATTGCCAGTTACTACGGGAGCTTGAAAGACCTCCTGACCGTTTACGAAGACCCAGAGCCACTGATCAGCTATGGAAATTGCAATTCCATTATGCATGGTATTGCCATTATGACTTCTTTTTACCCTGGTATAACTTACTTCCCAGGTTTTTTTTCTGTTTTCTAGGGCTTTTAAAAAATTTGGAAAGCTCTCCTCCTGATCAACCATCCAGATGGTATTCCAGCTATCGGCCTCTGTAAAGAAGTCTTCCATTACCTTCTGAGCTTTTTCTTTGTTAATAGTAAAATCATCATTAAAAAGGGCAAAGAGCTCCTCTCCTTCTAGTACCCAATCATAGTCATAGTTGGTCAGACTATAGCCATCTAATGCCTTATAGCTGGGCCTTAAATCCCTTGTAAGGACTGCTGGCTTCTCAACATACTGGTCTAGGTCCCAGCTGAAATTATCCCTTTCTAGATTAGAGCTGATTATTTCAAAAAGCTCTTCCTGGCTGGGGAAATTGTAGCCAATCTTTTGGGGCTTAAGGACCAGCTCGTTATTTTCAAGGCTTAAACTGGCATCTTCACTTGGTCTATTTTCAGGGAGCACCTTATAGACTTCGCTAATCTCCTCTTTCAGTTTGTCCCGGTTATAAACCAGGCTTCTTGTAGAGGAAAAATTCAGTGGCTTTAAAGAGAAAGATTCTACTTCAGGTCTATCGTAGCTATAGGCCATGGCATCGCTGAGTAGCTCAAAATTCATGGTGGATGATTCAGAAGTAAGCTCAAAGCTTCCCGTGATTTTTTCTATATATTCTTCTTCTCTAGGCTGCCAGGAAACATCCTGGCCATCTATAGTAGAGCCCGGAAAATAATAATTTTGAAAGTAATAATTTGCGCCCAATATGACTAAAAGAACTAGGCCTATGACGACTAGGTTTTTTTTCATTTGTTAGTCCTTTCCACGTGTAAGTGTATGGTACAATAACATTGATAAAAGCACAATAGGAGGGATGGAGATAATGGTAAATATTAAGAATTTGAGTAAATCCTATGGAAATAAAAAGGCAGTTAATGATATAAGCTTCCAAGTTCTGCCAGGTGAGATTTTTGGATTCTTAGGTCCTAATGGTGCTGGGAAGACTACTACTATCAAGATGATTGTTGGGCTTTTAGAGCAGGATGAAGGGGAGATTAGAATATCTGGCCTTGATACTAGAAAGGACAGCCTAGAGACTAAGAGGCTCTTTAGCTATATCCCAGACAGTCCTGAGCTTTACCCCAACCTGACTGGAAGGGCTTATCTTAATTTTCTTGCAGATGTCTATGGAGTCTCCCAGGAAGCCAGAGACAGAGCCATTGCCCGCTATAGTGAAGTTTTTGCTATGGAGGGAGCAGTAGATCAGTTTATTTCTAGCTACTCCCATGGGATGAAGCAAAAGATTGCTCTTATGGGGGCCCTTATTCATGAACCTCAAATTTTAATTATGGATGAGCCCATGGTGGGCCTAGATCCCAAGAGCTCGTTTAGATTAAAAGAGATTATGAGAGAGCTCTGTGGCCAGGGCAAGTCGGTCTTCTTTTCCACCCATGTAATGGAGGTGGCAGAACAGCTCTGTGATAGGATTGCAATTATTGACAGGGGTAAAATTATTGCCCTTGGCACTATGGATGAGATTAGGGCTCAGGCTCAGGATCAGGGAAGCCTGGAAAAAATCTTTTTGGAGCTTACAGAATGAAAAACCTTTTCCTTTTAATCAAGAAAGATTTAAGAATTAGCTTTGCCTACTTCTTTAACTTTGACCAGGCCCTAGGTGATAAAAAGCTTAGGAAAAAGCTCTTTATGCAGCTTTTTCTTGTAGCTTTAATTATCTT
>LFTD01000071.1:5601-7021 GCA_001512625.1 Clostridiales bacterium DTU036
TGCTGGTCTTCCCCTACATCCTCAGCAAAATCTATCTCAGTAAGGATGTGGAGACTATGCTGAGCCTACCACTTACCGCTAAAGAAATTCTACTTAGTAAGCTGGTTGGCCTTAGCCTTACAAGCCTTATATATGCTCTATTTTTGGCCTTTCCCTTTATAATTAAGTATGGCCTGGCCCAGGGCCAGGGCCTCCTTTACTACATATATGGTTTTCTTGGCGTCTTTTTAGTAGCCCTTGGATTTATAAGCATCCTGGGCCTTATTGTTATAGTTTTTATGCTCTGGGCAGGTAAACTACCTAGATTTAGAGGGGCAGTTCAGTTTATCAGCATGATTGTTGCTATGGTTATGTCTTTGGGGCTTAATTATTACATCCAGTCCCAGGCTAGCCAGTCTCCAGGGGAGCTAATGGAGAAGATTGCCCTTGGCTCAAGAGGGCTTCTAGAGGCCATTCTACCGGCCTTTCCCAATGTGAGATGGTTACTTCTAGCCATGGAAGAAAGCAGGAGTTTAAGAGGTTTTGCCTATTTTGTCCTCCTTCTGGTTGCCAGCAGCCTTCTTGCCTATCTAGTAGCCTGGTTTGCAGCTCCTCTTATGGTAAAGGGGGTCTTATCTAGTAAGATAGTTAGTAACAAAAAGATTAAAAGACCTAAAAGCAACCATAGCTCCTCTGTGGCCATGCATATCTTTAAAAAGGAGTTCAGTGATATTATAAGGACCCCCCTCTATGCTTTTAACACTCTAAGCGGGGGAATTATCCTTCCTATAGCCCTTTTAATGCCTGTTTTTGCTCAGACTAATATTAGCATATCCGAGATTAGGAAGTTTTCTTCCTATCTGCTCTTTGTACCTTTGAGTAAGTTAAAGCTTAATCTGTTAGTTCTATTAATTGGAATCCTACTTGGCATGGTCCTAGGGTCTATGGGCAATCCCCTATCTTCAAGTTTTTCTAGGGAAGGTAAGCATATTTGGCTGATGAAGAGCCTACCAATAAGCGTTAAGGACCAGCTTTTAGGTAGGATGCTTCTAGGTTTAGTTTTTCAAATAATCATTATTGCCCCTCTATTTGCTCTACTGGTGTTTCTAATGAAGCCACCTATAGATCTTCTTATATCCCTTTTTGTGGGTAACTGCCTGTCTTCGGTGATCGTGGGCCTTTTAGGCCTTACGGTGGATAGTATAAGACCCAAGCTGGTTTGGGATAACCCCCAAGAGGCCATGAAGCAAAACTTAAATATTATGATCTCTATGTTTAGCTCCTGGGCCTTTGTGGGTCTTATAGCTTTTATAGTCTATAAACTCTCAGATAGGATTGATTTACTAGCTCATCTTGGAAGCATAGCAGTTTTTATAGTTGGACTACTCATATTAATTAGTTTTAGTCTGTTTATTTATCTATGGAAGAACTTAGAAAGGCT
>LFTD01000071.1:7055-8860 GCA_001512625.1 Clostridiales bacterium DTU036
GACACTGCCAGAAGCCAGATAAAGGAGCTTCTAGAGCAGGACTTTGTCAAGGGTTTAAAAATCAGAATTATGCCCGATGTCCATGCAGGAGCAGGCTGTACTATAGGAACTACCATGACTATTGAAGACAAGGTAGTGCCAAATCTTGTTGGAGTGGATATTGGTTGTGGCGTTGAAGTGGTTAGGCTGGGTAAGGCTGAGCCTGACTTTGAAGGGCTAGATAGACTAATAAGTAGGGAGGTGCCCTCGGGCTTTAAGACTAGAAGGGACCCCCATAAATTCCTAGATGAGGTGGATTTAAAAAAACTAAGGTGCAAAGAATCAGCCAAGATAAATATTGAAAGGGCAGAAAAGAGCCTGGGCACCTTAGGTGGCGGCAACCACTTTATTGAGATTGGTCAGGATAGGGAGGCTAACTACTATCTACTTATCCACTCAGGTAGTAGGCATGTGGGCCTTCAGGTGGCAAACTATTACCAGAAGCTGGCAGCTAAAAAAAGAAAGGACCTACCTAGGGACCTAGCCTACCTAGAGGGCCAGGATACTAGGGACTATCTTAATGACATGGCTCTTATGCAAAGCTATGCCCACTGGAATAGGAGGGCTATTGCCCAGGTTATAATAGATGGGATGGAATTTGCGGCTTTTGAAAGATTTGATACCATCCACAACTACATAGATATGGAAATGAAAATCCTAAGAAAGGGTGCAGTGTCTGCGAAAAAAGGAGAGAAGTTTCTTCTACCTATGAATATGAGGGATGGATCCTTCATATGTATAGGTAAGGGCAATAGGGACTGGAACTACTCTGCTCCTCATGGTGCTGGTAGGATTCTTTCCAGGACCCAGGCTAGAAGAAGTCTATCACTAGAGGACTTTAAAAAGGACATGGAGGGAATTTATTCTACCTCTGTTAGGGGAAAAACTTTAGATGAAGCCCCGGATGCCTATAAGGATAGTAAGGAGATTCTTGGCTATGTTGAGCCAACCTTAGAAATACTCCACCATTTAAAGGTGGTCTATAATTATAAATCAGCTGATTAGGAGTAAAAATGTTTAATTATACAGTTAGGGAAAAAAGAGTGGTAGTTGATGGAACACCCTGTCTATTAATTGAGCCCGAGGGAGTAAGTAGGGGAGGGGTTATCCACTACCACGGTCTAGGTTCAAAAAAAGAAAACCATAGGTTTATGGCAAGCTGCCTAGCAGCCTCAGGCTATAGGGTTTTAGTACCGGATGGACTTTATCATGGAGAGCGCTATGAGGGAGAAAAGGAGAGGGAGATAATCTCCCAGGTAATTCTCTCAAACCTTAAGGAGTTTGATGCACTGGCTTCTTATTTAGATGAGGAGGTTCTTTTTTTAACTGGCCACTCCATGGGTAGCATGAGTGCAGGACTTATTTTTCACCATAGGGACCAGGTTCTGGCTGCCTCGGTAATAAATGGCTATCTCAGTTACAAGGACTTAGACTTAGAGGTTCCCCAGGAGCTCCTAGCAGTGGACCCCATTGACTTTTTAGATAGGGTTGGAGATCGCCATCTACTCATCCTCCATGGGGAGGCAGACAGCTCTGTTGATATAGATATCCAGAGAAAATACTTTGAGCAGGCTAGGGGCTACTTTAAAGAAGGCAATCTTGTAATGGAAGAAATCCCTAGACTTGACCACTATATAACTCTGGCCATGCTCCAGAGGACCATAGAGTTTTTTGAAGGGATTACCCCCTAAATAAGTAGACCCCTGGAATATTTCAGGGGTCTAATAAGTGCTTGGTAGTCCTATTTGATTTTTACTAGGCCTGCT
>LFTD01000021.1 GCA_001512625.1 Clostridiales bacterium DTU036
TAGCGGGTGGTTTTATGTTTCGCACACTTCGCGTGCTCAACTGACTAAAGTCTATAATAAAAGGCACAGGAGCCAAAGAAGCCCTGTGCCTTTTATTTTTGTGTGTTTTTAAGTCTTATCTTTATATTTAAAACAAACTATCTCCTATTTACAGTTTAGCTGAGGCATTATAGATAATACCCAGCTTGGGATCTAGACTAATCTCCTGACCATCCTTAACCCTACTTCTATAGAGTTTGACTCCAAGCACTGCAGGAATATCAAGCTGCCTTGCCCACTTAGCTGCCAGCGAAGTATAGCCCCCTTCATTGGTAATTAGTCCAGAAGCCTTTTCTGCCAGTACAAAATCCTGGGGAAGAACTTCCTCCATATATAGGATATCCCCCTCCTGCAAGGGTTCTATATGAAGGTTTTGCACAAAGCGAAGTCTTCCTTTTATTGCCCTATCACCTATGCCAATACCCTTTTGCATTATCTCACCTACAACATGAATCTTCATTAGGTTGGTAGCTCCTGCAATACCAAGTGGCAGTCCCGAGGTTATAATAACCATATCCCCCTCTTCCACCAGCCCAGCATCCTGGGATACTCCAGCCATCTCCCTAAACATTTCATCAGTTGTAAATATTTCCTCTAAATGCAGAGGGAAGACTCCCCAGCTAAGCGAAAGGGTCCTTCTAGTTTCTGCCTTAGGACTTAGGGCTATTACAGGGGCAGAAGACCTGTGCATAGAAAGCTTTTTGGCAGTAAAGCCACTCATAGTCACTGTAAGAATAGCCTTTACATCAAGACTCTGGGCCGCTTCTACTGTGGCCTTACTAACAGCATAGGTCACCGAATCATGATACTTCTCATAGTCTCTACTGGTACAGTGACTAGGCAGCGCTTCTTCAGCCCTCCTAGCTATGGCGTCCATGGTCTTTACAGCTTCTATTGGATACTTGCCCGCAGCGGTCTCTCCGCTTAGCATTATGGCGTCGGTACCATCAAAAATTGCATTGGCAACATCCGTAGCCTCGGCCCTGGTTGGGCTGGGATTTCTAATCATAGAGTCCAGCATCTGAGTAGCTGTGATAACAGGCTTACCCATGGAGTTACAAAGTCTCAGCATGACCTTTTGAGCCATGGGCACCTCTTCTATTGGCATTTCAACACCCAGGTCCCCCCTGGCCACCATTATTCCATCACTGACCTTAAGGATACTTTCTAAGTTATCATAGCCGGTTCTATTCTCAATCTTGGAGATTATCTGAATGTGGCTGGCATTTTCTTCTTCAAGAATCTGCCTAATATCTAAAACATTCTCCTTTGAAAAAACAAAGGAGGGTGCAATAAAATCCACTCCCTGGCGGATACCAAATCTGATATCCTCCTCATCCTGAGCAGTAAGGGTTGGAAGATTGAGCCTGACATCAGGAGCGTTTATGCCCTTCTTGTCCTTGATTTCTCCACCTGATATTACACGGGTGTAGATTTCCTTATTTTCTATTTTTTCTACAATAAGATTTATCAGTCCATCATCAATTAAAACATGGGCCCCAATATCTAGGTCTTTATAAAAATCTGCATAGCTCATAGAAGCTCTGTGTCCATCACCAAGGATATCCTCAGCCGTCAAGATAAACTGCTGACCCTCTTCTAATACAGTACCTTCTTTTATTTTACCCAGCCTAATCTCAGGGCCCTTTGTATCCATAAGGATAGCAATGGGTAGGCCCAGCTTTGCTCTTAGTTCCTTGACCAGGTCAATTCGCTTCTTATGCTCCTCATGGCTTCCATGGGAAAAATTAAATCTAGCAACATTCATCCCAGCCTTCATAACCCCCTCTAAAATCTCCGGGTCATCTGTAGCAGGGCCTAAAGTACATACTATTTTTGTTTTTCTAAGCATCCTATACCGCCAAAATCTTAGCTATCTCATAGAGATCCCTATCTAGTGAATCCCTTACTTCAACAGCCTTGTATAATTCTTCATGGACAATGTCATTTCCTTTAATGCCTACAGCAACATTCTCAACGCCTTCCATTAGAAGGTCTATAGCATAAACGCCCATACGGGTAGCC
Source organism: Clostridiales bacterium DTU036 (assembly GCA_001512625.1). Taxonomy (GTDB): domain Bacteria; phylum Bacillota; class Clostridia; order Peptostreptococcales; family Acidaminobacteraceae; genus DTU036. The sequence goes on from LFTD01000021.1 coordinate 2,065, forward strand.
AGCATCCTATCAAAACTTGAAGGGGAGCCTCCCCTTTGCAGGTAGCCAATTATATTTAACCTTGTATTAAGCCCACTGAGTTCTTTTAACTCCTCGGTAAACTCAAAGGGGTCTGCTGCCCCCTCTGCAAGGAGGATTATATAGTGGTCCTTACCCCTAGCCATACTTCTTTTCATGTTGGCAGATAGCTCCTTTAAATCAAAGGGAACCTCAGGAACTATAACCTCCTCTGCTCCACATATAATACCTGCATGGAGGGCAATGTCCCCGCACTCTCTGCCCATGACCTGAACCACAAAAACCCTGCCATGGGATGAGGAGGTATCTCTAAGATTACTTACAGCGTGCATAACAGTGGTTATAGCTGTATCAAAGCCAATTGTATAGTCAGTATAGCCCATGTCATTGTCTATACTTCCTGGTAGGGCTATAACCTTAATCCCCTGTTTGGCTAACTCTGCGCCTCCCCTTATTGACCCATCTCCTCCAATAACTACAAGGGCATCAAGGCCCAGATCATTTATTATATCCCTAGCCTTAATAACCCCTTCTGGAGTATTAAATTCTGGACAGCGAGCCGTCTTTAAAAAGGTCCCCCCTTTTTGCAGGATATCACTTACGCTTCTTGAATCTAGCACCTCATAGTTTTTTTCCAAAAGGCCCCTAAAGCCCCTCTTTATTCCATAAACTTCTATACCATGATAATTGGCTGATCTGACCACTGCTCTTATAGCAGCATTCATTCCTGGAGCATCTCCTCCTGAAGTTAAAACACCTATTGTTTTCATCCTATCTTCCTTTTTCATTTTAGTACCACGCTATCTTCACCAAAAAGCCGCTTTAGCTCCT
>LFTD01000044.1 GCA_001512625.1 Clostridiales bacterium DTU036
GCAATAATATATTTTGGAACAGAATTCTTTGAAAAAACTGCAGAAATTAGATATTTCCTTTTAATCGAATAACTATTTACTTATGGGTGAATATTCTATATAATGAATCCAATGATAGGATAAGGAGGAGCTATGTTTGATATAGAACAAAAGGATAACCTATTCAATTTCACTAAAATAAAAGTCATCGGCGTAGGTGGTGGTGGAAACAATGCCGTCAACCGAATGATTGAGGCCGATTTACAGGGTGTGGATTTCATAGCAGTAAATACTGATAAGCAGGATTTAGCCCTGGTTCATAGTGAGACGAAATTACAAATTGGAGATAAAATTACCAAGGGCTTGGGTTCAGGTTCTAAACCAGAAGTTGGGGAAAGAGCAGCTGAAGAAAGCCGTGAAGAAATTAAAAAAGCCATAGAAGGTGCCGATATGGTTTTTGTGACCTGTGGAATGGGTGGCGGAACTGGCACTGGAGCCTCTCCTGTAATAGCAGAAATTGCCCGTGAAATGGGAGCGCTAACTGTGGGAGTTGTTACAAAACCCTTCGGTTTTGAAGGTAGAAAAAGAATGGCTCAGGCTGAATCAGGAATAGAATTACTTAAGGAAAAAGTTGATACATTGGTGACTATACCAAATGATAAGCTCCTTGAAATAGTTGATAAGAAAACCTCCCTTATGGATTCCTTAAAGGTAGCTGATGATGTTCTTCGTCAAGGCGTTCAAGGTATCTCAGACTTAATTGTCAGTCCTGGTCTGATTTCTTTGGACTTTGCTGATGTTACTACCATAATGAAGAATAAGGGTATGGCCCATATGGGTATAGGCATTGGTAAGGGCGAATCAAGAGCAATTGATGCAGCTAAGCAAGCAGTCTTTAGTCCTCTTCTAGAAACAACAATTGAGGGCGCCACAGGCCTACTTATAAACGTAACAGGTAATTCCACAGTAGGACTTCATGAAACTGCTGAGGCATTAAACCTAATTACAGAATTAGCTAATCCTGAAGCTGAAATAATCTATGGAACTTCAATAAATGAAAATATGAGTGATGAGATTAAAATCACTGTTATTGCAACAGGGTTTAATCAAAAGCCATCACCAAAAAGATTTGCTCCTAAATCAAGTTATAGTAGCGACAATGAATATCAATCCTTAAGAGATATTAAAAAAGATATGCAAGGCTCCAATGAAGAAGTTGTAGTACCACAAAAAGAAGTAATAGAAATCGATGATTGGGATAGTGATGAATTTAGAGACTTACCCAGTTTTTTGAAAAATAGAAGATAGGCCTTATGGCCTTTCTTTTAGGGAGGAAGCAATGAAATGTCCCTATTGTGGCTTCGATGATTCTAGGGTTATTGACTCAAGGCCAACAGAAGATAATAATTCTATTAGAAGGCGCAGGGAGTGCACCCAGTGCAATTCTCGCTATACAACCTATGAACGAATAGAAGAAATTAATCTTATTGTAGTTAAAAGAGACAATACACGGGAGGCCTTTAACCGAGATAAGATAATTAACGGAATAATACGTGCCTGTGAAAAAAGGCCTGTAACCTCCCGAGACATTGAAGAATTGGCTCTTAAAGTAGAGACTCAGTTATCCAACCTCTTAAAAAAGGAAGTAGGCTCAGATGAGATTGGAGAAATGGTAATGAAGGAGCTCAAGGAACTTGATGAGGTTGCCTATGTCAGATTTGCCTCCGTCTATAAATCCTTTTCCGACATAGATACCTTTTTAGATGAGTTAGGAAAAATGTTAGTGGAACGTAAGCTGTGATTTTTAAAATAATAGATATAGAAGAAAATAGTATAGCATGGGAGCTGGACATAAAAGCTGGCAGCTACCTTAAAGAGATTAATGGTAAAGAGATAGAGGACAGACTTGACTATCTCTTTTTGACTAGTCAAGATTATGTTGAAATATTAATTGAAGAAGATGGAGAGGACCTGCTTCTTGAAATTGAAAAAGAAGATGATGAGGATCTGGGTTTTGTTTTTGAGCATCCCCTTATGGATGAGGCAAGAACTTGCCATAATAAATGTGTCTTTTGCTTTATTGACCAGCTTCCCAAGGGCCTCCGTAAAAGCCTCTATTTCAAAGATGATGATTCAAGGTTATCTTTTATGCAGGGCAATTTTGTAACCCTTACAAATGTAACTAATAATCAGTTGGGCAGAATTGTGGATTATGGCATCCATCCTATTAATGTCTCTATTCACAGTCTTGACCCTGAGATTAGGGTTAAAATGATGGGAAGCCCAAAGGCTGCAAACATTGTTCAGCAGTTAGATTTTCTAGCTATGAACAGAGTAAATATGAATGGCCAAATTGTTTTAGTTCCTGGTTACAATGATGGGGCTAGCCTTTATAAGACCCTTGAAGGGCTTTTAGACTACAGTCCCTATCTGAGTAGTGTTGCTATTGTACCAGTGGGTATAAGTCAGTTTAGGGAAGGTCTTGCTGAGGTTAGGCCAATAAATAAGGCAGAGGCCTTGGAGCTAATAAAAAGAATCCATGAAATTCAAGAAGAGAATCTAAAAAAACTTGGAAGTCGTTTTGTATTTCTTGCAGATGAGTTTTATATTAAGGCAGGACTTGAACTGCCTCCAGCCCATGCCTATGAAGGCTATGTCCAGATAGAAAATGGAGTGGGGCTGGTTAGGAATTTTCTTGAAGATATTGAAAAGGGTTTTTCAAAAGTTAAAAAGTTTGAGAGCCCTTGTATTAGCTTAATTAGTGGTGAACTCTTTGCACCTATTTTGGATAAGGCTTTAGATAAATACAGGGCCAGGGGCTTAAATATAAGGGTTGAAGCTATAGAAAACAAGTTTTTTGGCAAGGATATTAATGTAAGTGGGCTTATGGTTTATGAAGATATAATTGGGCAGGTTCAGAAAAATGCTGATGTGTATTTTCTTCCCTCTTCAATTTTAAATTATGATGAGCTCAGTCTTGATGATGTACCAAAAGAAAAAATACTAAGCAGTTTTAACAGGGCATATTTTGTAGAACCCCAGGGCCAGGCCCTAGTTGATATGATAAAGGAGGTTTCCCATGGCACCAGTAGTAGCCATTGTTGGCAGACCTAATGTAGGAAAAAGCACTTTTTTTAACAAATTAGTAGGTTCCAGGGTATCTATCGAAGAAGACATACCTGGAGTAACAAGGGATAGAGTCTATGGCAGGGCTAGGTGGCTTGACAAGAGCTTTACCGTAATAGATACAGGTGGACTGGACCCTAAGAGTGAGGATTTACTTCTAAGTGAAATTAGAAACCAAGCCCAGACAGCTATGGACCTTGCCGATGTAATAGTTTTTATGGTGGATGGCAAGATGGGTATCACCCCAGATGATAGGGAAATCGGCCTTCAACTTCGAAGGACTAATAAGCCAGTTATTCTTGTTGTAAATAAAATTGATGATTTCAAGGATGAAAACCTAATCTATGACTTTTTCGAGCTCGGGTTTTACACTATAGGAATTAGCAGTGTCAACATCCTTAATTTTGGCGATTTATTGGATGAGATTATTAGCCAGCTTCCTGAGGAAAGTAAAACTGAGGATGATTTAGAAACTATCAGAATGGCTATTGTAGGTAGGCCTAATGTAGGTAAGTCTTCACTGGTTAATGTCCTAGTAGGAGAAGAAAGAGTCATTGTTTCTAATATTCCTGGGACAACTAGGGAGGCTATTGAAACAGGCTTTAGTCAGGATGGCTGGAACTTTCTTATTACTGATACAGCGGGTATAAGAAGAAAGAAGAAAATTAATGAGAATGTAGAGCACTACTCTGTCCTGAGGAGTTTTAATGCTATAGAAAACTCTGATGTTACTATTCTTATGGTCGATGCCTCCCAGGGTTTTGCTGAACAGGATAAGAGGATAATCGGTTTTGCCCACGATGCGGGTAAGGCTATTATCGTTCTTGTAAACAAGTGGGACCTTATTGAAAAGGATAATAAGACTTATAAGAAATGGAAGAGCGACTTTTATCTAGAGTTTCCCTTCCTAAAATATGCCATGGTCGAGCTGGTTTCAGTGACTGAAAAAGAAAGAATAGCAAAAATTGTTCCCATGGTAATTGAGGCCTTTGAAAATGCCAATAGAAGGATAACTACAGGTCAATTAAATGATCTTTTAAATGAGGTTGTATTATTACATCCTATGCCCCAAGACAAGGGCAAGAGCTTAAAGATTTACTATGCTACTCAAAGTCAGGTGGCACCGCCTACCTTTGTTTTATTTGTAAATGAAGAAAGACTGATGCACTTTTCTTATTTAAGGTATCTTGAAAACAGAATCAGGGAGAGCTTTGATTTTGAAGGCACCCCAATAAAGTTTATTCTAAAAGAAAAGCGGGGAGAGATATGATTATTGCTGTTCTGGGTGGCGGTTCTTGGGGAACAGCTATGGCCCTACATCTGACAAATTTAGGCCATGATGTAAGGCTCTATGTTAGGGATAAAGACAAGGCGCTGGCTATAATTGCAGAAGGTGAGAATAAGCATTATCTTGCTGGAGTCAAACTAAATCCCAAGCTAAAAGTGTCTTACAGCTTAGAAGAGGTTTTAGACCGAGCCCAGCTATTAATAGGGGCTATACCAGCCCAGTTAATGAATGATTTTTACAAAGAAAACCATAGGCTTTTAGAAGGTGTTCCTTTTGTCAGTCTTAGTAAGGGAATTACGCAAAAGGGACTTATGACTATGGAAGAGCTTTATAGAAAGTACTTTCCACAGGGGAGTTTTGCCGCCCTTAGTGGTCCCTCCCACGCAGAAGAAGTGGCTAGAAAGGTACCCACAGCCCTAGTGGTTGCCAGTTCTGATGATGAGCTATCAAAACTAGTTCAGAGGGAATTTAGCGATGAGTTTATTAGGATCTATCGTAGCAGTGATGTTCAGGGAGTCGAGCTAGCCGGCGCCTTTAAAAATGTTATAGCCTTGGTTGTAGGTATGGCTGAGGGATGTGGTCTAGGTGATAATACCAAGGCTGCTATTATGACTAGAGGAATGGCAGAAATATTAAGGCTTGCCCTAAAGATGGGGGCTAGGGCCGAGACCTTCCTTGGACTAAGCGGATTTGGAGATTTAATTGTTACTTGTACAAGTACTCACTCTAGGAATAGAAGGGCTGGAGAGCTCTTTGCTCAGGGTTATAGTGAAGAAGAAGTAAAAGAAAAGGTAGGAATGGTTATAGAAGGGCTTTCAACCTTATATAGTGTGATTAGTCTGGCAGAAAAGTATCAGGTCACCATGCCCATTGCCCTAACCCTTGAGAAGGTACTAGCTGGAGAGCTTCCCATAAATGAAGCTATGGTGGAATTAATGACTAGGGATTATAAAGAGGAAATATGAAAAAAAAGTTTATAAATACTCTTATTATGATGATAGCGGTTGTTGTGCTCTTATCCTTATTTCTAAAAACCCTGGGAATTTTCGATGAGAACTATAAGACCTATCCAGCCACCATTCAAAAAATAAAGATGGTTATAGATACCAAGGGCTATGTTTTTAGAGATGAGACACTGATTGGTGCTGTGGAAGATGGAGAAATTGAATACTTGGTTGAGGAGGGAGAAAGGGTTTTTGTTGGCCAGGCTCTGGCTAAGCTAACTCCTGTAAAAGCCAGCCTTGAGGATGAAGAGGCCAAGAAAGAAGAACCTTTGGATTTTGGGGATTTTATGATTGATGTTGAAGGAATTCGCACCAATATCCGCAGCCTTGAGGATGAATTATCCTATCTTGCTAAACAGAATAAGTATTCTGAGATTGAAGATGTACAACAAAGATTAAGTTCTTTGTACCTACTACAATCAAGTTTTGGTGATGGAAATGGATTAAGAAAAAATGCTCCAGTAATTAAGGCTAGTAAAGAGGGTACTAAGTACATTTACTATGCAAACACTCCAGGACTAATAGGACTGGAGCAGTCCCACTATGACCAGCTCTTTCACATCAGGAATATGCACCTTGTTGATTACTCTAAACTCGAACAAATTGGAAGTTCAGAATTTTTAAGAAATGTGAGCAAGGGAGACTCCTTTCTTAGAATCATTGATAATAAAGAAAGTTACAT
>LFTD01000130.1 GCA_001512625.1 Clostridiales bacterium DTU036
AGGGCAGAAAAGATAATTAGCTGGCTAAACCTACCAAAGAGCTGCATGGCAGAAAAGGCAGGAAAAAGAATCAGTGATGATATCAGCATGGCTCCCATCATCCTCATTCCTAGAACAATGGTAATGGCAGTCAGTACTGCTAGAAGCATCTTATAAATCTTATAAGGTCCTCCACTTACCTTGGCAAAGGACTCATCAAAGGTAACTGCAAAAATCTCATGATAAAAAAATACAAAAGCTATAATTATAATAGTACCTAGAACCAGGCTCAGGTAGACATCACTTTTTGTCATAGACAGGATAGAACCAAACATGTAGTTGGTAACATCTATATTCATTCCCTTAGTCATGCTCATGGCAGAAACTCCAATTGCCATGGAGCCTGTTGAGATAAGGCCTAATAAAGCGTCGCCTCTTAAACCACCTTTCTCACTCAAATTGAGCAGGGCAATACTGGCTAGAATAACTAGGGGAATAGCCAGGCCCAGGGGAGCCCAGTTAAAGGCTGTAGCCACAGCCATGGCTCCAAAGCTTACATGGGAAAGGCCATCTCCTATCATGGAGTAGCGCTTTAAAACCAGGGGACTCCCTAAAAGGGCCGCCACCAGGCTAATAATAAACCCCACAATAAAGCCCCGGGTCATAAAACTATAGGAAAACATCTCAGTTAGCAGGGACATGGCTTCACCACCTTTTTTCCAAGTTCAGAAGTCAAAAAAACTTCCTTATCATAAAAATCAGCCCTTCCTTCATCGACATAAAGAACCCGGTTGGCATCCTTTAAAGCCAGATTTAAATCGTGGCTAACCATAACCAGGGCAGTTCCATTTTTATTAAGCTTTGCAAGAAGGTCATAAAAATCCTGGGTAACCACTGGGTCCAGGCCCGCTGTTGGCTCATCTAAAACCAGGAGCTCCTTTGAGGATAGTAGGGCCCTGGCAAGAAGGACCCTTTGCTGCTGGCCACCAGAAAGGGAGGAAAAACTCTTTTTTGCCATGGAGCCTATACCTAGGAGCTCCAGAGTTTCCTGAACCTTGACTTTTTGGTCCTTTGAATAAAAGGGAGAAAGGCCCTTACTTCTTAAAAGGCCAGTTCTGGCAATCTCCTCTACAGAAGCGGGAAAGCCCCTCTGAAAGTCCTGCTGCTGGGGCATATAGCCCAGGCCAGTTCCTGCTTCAAGACCCAGATTAACTACTCCATTAAGAGGCTTTTTAAGGCCAACCAGGCCCTTTATCAGGGTAGACTTACCTGCCCCATTAGGCCCAGCCACCACTACATAGTCGCCTCTAGCAACATCGATATTTACATTCTCCAGGACCTTAATATCGCCATAGGAGAAATCCAAATGATGGGCACAAATCAGCATCAATTCAGGGCCTCCTCTAGAACCTCAAGGTTTTTTTCCATAAGACTAATAAAGCCCTCACCTGCCTCCATCTCTTCCTTAGTGACATTTTGGAGGGAGTGGAGCATAAGCTTTTTAGCCCCTGTTTCTTCAACTATCCTATCGGCTATGGTCCCCCTACTCATCTCAATAGTAAAGACCACAGGGATATCCTCGGCCCTAACCCTATCTATTAGGCCCTTTATAGCCTGGGCATTCTCCTCTACATTAGCTGAGCAGCCCGGATAGGCAGCATCGTAATCAAGGCCTAGACTCCTGACAAGGTATAAAAAGGGGAACCTATCTCCTACAATTATGACCTTCCTAAGAGAAGTATCCACTAGTTCTTTATAATCCTCTTCAAGTCTTGAAAGCTCGTTTTTAAACTGTTCTGACCTGCTTTTATATGCATCTGCCTTATCGGCATCAAGTTCTACTAGTTTATCTGTAATTGCATCCACCATAAGCTGGCTATTTTCTAGGGAGAGCCAGATATGTTCATCATACTCATCTTCATGTTCATCCTCCTCAGCCACCATGCTGGCACTCTCTTCTTCACTAAGAAGCTTGACATGATCCATTAGCCTAAGGAAGTTTTTAACCTCCAAATCCGAAGACTCCATCATCTCATCTATCCAGTGGTCACTGTCTCCACCAACATACAGGAAAAGATCACTATTTGTAATCTTCTTCATATCCACTGGGCTTACTTCATAGCTATGGACCTCAGCTCCTGGAGGTAGGAGGAGCTCTAGCTGGAGGCTATCTCCTGCAATTTCCCTAACAAATTCATAGAGGGGAAAGGAGCTGGTTACAACTCTTAGACCCTCCTGGTCCTCTACTTGGGGAGCAGCCCCACAACTAACTAGTAAGAAGAGGGTAAGTATTATAATAATTTTTTTCATTTTCTTTCCTTTCCACTGCAATTAATACATCTGCCATAAAGGGTGCTTTCCTCCCTGGAAATAATAAAACCATGATCCTCCTTCATATGGCTTTCAAGATTTTGGAGGTAGCTACAATCCAGGTGGAAGAGCCTACCACAATCTAGGCACTTAAGGTGATAATGGTTATGGCAGTCCTCCTGCCAACCCAAGTAATAATATTTTTCTACTGCCCCATCCTGAAGACTGGCAATAAAGCCCTCCCTGGTTAAACTAGCCAGCTGGCGATAGAGGGTGGCAATGCCTATAACATACCCTTCCTCAGTGAGGGCCTGATGAATTTGACCAGCGGTAAAAGAATCCCTACCCTGGCTCTTAAAAAAATCCTTGATTTTTAAGCGGTGTTTGGTGGTATATTTACCCATAAGAACTCCAATCTGATAACGATTATCAAATTTATACCCAGTCTTAATAAGAAAAACCCAAAAACAAGGAGCATTATATTTAATTTCTGCTAAAATGATACTATATCTCTAAAGGAGGCTAGAATGAATTGCCATCAGTGCGGTGCACAGGTACCAGAAAACTCCCTCTTCTGCCAGGAATGCGGCACTAAGGTAGAAGAAGAACCAGCAAAATCAATTGTAAAGGACTACACCAGTCCCTATGTGGATAGTGAAATAATAGGAAAATCACCTGAAAGGAGAACAGAAAAAAAGGTTGAAAAACTTGAATTTTTACCAGTAGGAGGCTATATAAAAATCCTACTGGCTGGACTTTTTCCCATCTTTAACTTACCCTTCTTAATAATGTGGAGCTTTTCACCAAAGTTTAAGAATCGCCACAACATCTCCAGGGCTCTTCTTGTCCTCCAGCTTATATTCCTAATGATCCTAGCCCTGGCAGTCTTCCTTTGGATTAAGTTTAAGGGTCCAATTGTTATAGGCTCATAAAAAGAACACTAAAAGTCGCAAATACTAGTTATATTTATAGCAAGAATATGAGATAATAAGTATATGAAGGAAAGGAAGGAGATAGTATGAAAAAGGACTTACAACTTTTAGCCCAGGCTATGTTAAACGAGGTAGAGGGTGCAGAGTTCTACAGGATGGCAGCAGCCAAGGCTCCAAATGATGAAGCCAAGGATAGTCTCCTAGAACTGGCCAATGAAGAAATGCGCCACTTCGAATACCTAAAATCCCTGGCAGACAAGATCGCCAAGGACCA
>LFTD01000032.1 GCA_001512625.1 Clostridiales bacterium DTU036
GGTGGTTTTATGTTTCGCACACTTCGCGTGCTCAACTGACTAAAGTCTATAATAAAAAAAACCGGGAAACCCGGTTTTTCTATTAATATCTAAAGATAGCTCCAAGTCCCATAGGAAATGATGTAATTGACTCATCAATAAGTACAACTCTTCCATCTGTGCTTAGAACATTTTGGACCAGCTTATCTGTTTCTTCTTCAATTAGTCCACCCATATCTGCGGCAATAAAAAGTGCTTCGATTCTGCCAGATGGGGCTTCTTTAAGGACTAGCGACTCATTATCAGTACCTCTATCTTTAGCTATCTCCTTATCTAAATCTGCTAAGTAGCTCTCAATTTCCTTTTCATATCTAGGTAGAAGGATCTCTTTGAGTTTACCGTATATTTTATTTATTTGTAGGGAAGATAGGGGCTTGTCTACCATGCGATATATTTCTAGTTCTCCCTTGCTAAATTCCTTAAAGAGGGCAAGAATTTCGGTTGTTCCAAAGACTAGAAGGGGAAGCTGTGAGTCTTTAAAAATGCCTCCTAGGCCCTTGGCAACGTATCTGAGATATTTTTCTGTTTCTTTTTCATTGATTTCAGACTTAGACTGGTGACCCTGGAAATTTGCTGCTTTGCCTGAGTGATGATGGTCACTTTGTAGGTCTTTATCATCATATAATTCAGAGAAGTTTTGGGCCACTTCAGGAGTGTCTATGGCCTCTATTCCCTCTCTACTACCATAGTAGAGTCTAAACCTATCCTTGGCAATGTCCAGGATATATGACTCATTAAGAAATTCGTAGTAGTTTAGTAGGGGAAGTAAATGAAATCTATCTCCAACCACTAATCGTTCCGGAATTTTACCCTCGAGCTTTAAAATCCGGGTTTCCTCTTCATCGATTAACAGGGCCAGCCCATCGCTGGCATGGGTCCAGAACATAAGGTCTTGGTAGAGCTTTTCAGCCTCCTCTAGAAACTGTGAGGGGTTTTTGATTGCTAACTTTTCGGAGAGCTCCTTTTCAGCCTGATTAATCAGGTTTTTAAAGCGTATCCTATCCTGCTTGTTTTCAGGTGCATTCCTGTGGGTGGGCAGGTAGATACTTACATAAACTCCGCCATTTTTCTTTGCAAGTTCTTTGATATTAAGATTTGCCATAGAATCCTCCTTATCAGTTAAATTATGTGAAAGCCCTTTTATTTAATATACCCCAATATTGGCTATTATTGCTATAGTAATTTTATTTTTGACAATAAATTACTAATGAGCCTATGAAATATTTCTTTCTTTCCCTTTTTATCCAGTGCTTATAGGCTATAATTGGTCTAGAATAAATAAGGAAGGTAGCTATGTATTTTGAATATGGAAATAGGGAAAAAGAATACCTAAGTAAAAAAGACCCCAAGCTGGGCCTCCTAATAGATCACATTGGTCATATTAAAAGAGAGGTAAATCCTGATATATATAGTTCTATTGTCCACCAGATAGTAAGCCAACAAATTTCTTCGGGAGCTCGTGATACAATATGGGCTAGATTTGAAGAAAGGCTAGGTGAGGTGGAGCTGGACTCGGTTTTATCACTAAGTGAAGAAGAAATCCAGACACTAGGCATAAGTAATAGAAAAGCCAAATATATACTTGACTTTTCAACCAAAGTAAGGGAAGGGGTTGTAAACTTAGGGAAACTTCAGTATATGGAAGACAAAGAGGTTATAGAAAGCCTTTGCCAGGTCAAAGGGATTGGACCTTGGACAGCTCAGATGACCCTGATTTTTTCCATGCAGCGACCAGATGTAATCAGCTATGGAGACTTTGCCATTAGAAAGGGAATGATGCTGGTCTATGGTTTGAAAGAGCTTAGTGAAAAGGAATTTATTAGGATTACCAGCGCCTATTCTCCTCATAGCACTGTTGCCAGTCTCTACCTTTGGGAAGCTTCCAGAGGCAATCTGCCTGAAGTTCTTAAAAGCAGTGATTATTAAACATATTAGAAAGATAATGGAGTTGGAGAGGTATAGTTGAAAAGAATCCAATATTTTCTAAAGGTTCTGACTTTGGTTAGTAGATAGCCTCTATGAAGGCCTAGAAAAAATAGTCTTGTCGCCCTTGTCAATGACATGGGTATTCAGCCTTTAGTATTATGTACTAGAGCTTTAGTTCCATAAAATGAGTTCCTTTAATGGGATTGTAAATATAGGGGTCTATTTCATAGAAACCTAGGCCTTTATATAAAGTAATAGCTTTTTTCATTGAGGGTAGGGTATCTAGCCTCATATACTTATAACCAAGTTTCTTAGCATGATCAATAAGTTTTTCAATTAGATTAAGGCCCAGACCTAGGCCTCTAAATTCTTTTCTGACATAGAGTCTTTTCATTTCGCAATACTCTCCATCTATTGGTCTCAAAGCGATGGACCCTGCAGGCCTTCCATCAGCCTTAGCCAGTATTAGAAGGCCAAGAGGAGGGCTATATATACCAGGAAGCTTATCCAGTTCTTCCTTAAAATTTTGAAATTCCAAGTCTATTTTAAGAGACTGGGCGTACTCCTGGAATAGTTCTTTTATAGCTATTAAGTCCTCTTCCCTTGGATTTTCAGTATAGTGAATTATTTTCATATTCTTCGCTCCTGAAAGGTTTTACTTAGTAATGGGTATAGTACAGATATGAATTATTCTAGCATATATAGGAGGTAGGGATGTTAAAAAATTTAGTAGAAAAGAATCGCTGCTATAGAAGATTCCATCAAGAGGTGGAGATTAGCATGGAAGATCTAAGGTCTTTTATTGAACTAGCTAGGTTAACTTCCACTGGAGGAAACCTTCAACCCATGAAGTATATTCTTTCTAATGACAGGGAAAAGAATGAAGCCATTTTTGAAGAGCTTAAATGGGCTGGTTACCTTAAGGATTGGGATGGGCCCGAGGAGGGAGAAAAACCCTCTGCCTATGTAATCATGCTGGTGGATAAGACTATTAGTTCCAATGTATTTTGGAACCAAGGACTTGCAGCCCAGAGTATCCTACTTGGAGCAGTAGAAAAGGGCTTTGGTGGATGTATGTTTGCTAGTTATGATAAAAATAGGCTTATAGAAAAACTAAGTATCCCAGAAGAAATGGATATACTAATGGTGATTGCCCTTGGGAAACCAAAAGAAGAGGTGGTAATGACCGAGCTAAATGAAGATGGAGACATAAAATATTGGCGGGATGATAAGGGAGTCCACTATGTACCGAAGAGAAGATTGGAAGACCTTATCCTAGATCTTTAAATAATAATAGCGAGCAGCTTGCTCGCTATTTATTACTTATTGGCTCTTTTCAGCTCTTTTGTAAGTAGCTTCTCTAAGCTTAAGTTTGTCAACAACAGCTCTTTCGTGTTTACCCCTGCAGATAATCCCTATATTGTCCTTGCAAATAAAGTCTAGGATTACCTTGTTGCCTTTGATTGTGTTAACAGTCAGGGTGACAGATACGGGGCCGCCTCCTTGAGCAAAGGTAGGTTCATCATGGCTTAGTTCAATATATCTTCCTACTGTTAGATAGCCATCTGAGAGTAGGGGATCTATCATTTCTGAAGCTGATGCAATGACTACCTCAGTCACTTGGCATGTTGTTAGTAAATAGTCTAGTTCCTGGTTGGTAGAATAGATTGGTTGGGGAGGTCTCTTTTTGAAACTTGCAGTTAGTCCTGGTTTAAGTATTTTTTCCAGCATATCATACCTCCAAGCTAGGGTCTAAGTTTCTCTTTAATTAATTATACCCTAGTTTTTAGGAAAAAATAAAGTCATATTTAAAAAGTAAACATGGTGTTTGATAGTGATTGATAGTTAAAGGTTCTCCAAAAATACTTTTGTAGAGGACTTTATACTTTGGGTGGCCAATAGTCTAATTAGATAGTGACATGGAGCTCTCACTGGTTTTGAACTTTCTTATGGCATAGTTTCGCAGCTTGGTTTAATCACAAGCAATCTTGAAAGATTTAGTACTAATGCTTAGAGTTCTTACTTTATTGCCTGTTTGAAAAGAAATGTTTTTAAAGACTTGATTTTCCTAGGATAAATGTTCTGTCCTAAGCCTGAGTTCCTTTTCAATTTGCCTGTAGTTATCAGTCCTACAAAAGAGTGCAATTTGTTCCATGGGATTGCCTCTTAATAGAATGGTGCATTGGCGGGGTTTATATTTCACCTTTCTGATGGATTTCCAGCTAAGAAAGACCTCTTGGCGTGACTGAGCCAAGATTCCTGCGCCTGCAGCAGCAGGTTTTCCTGACATTAAACCTAAAATTACTGTAAGGAAGTTTATGACCTTGTTTTTTTTGGCTTGTTCTGACTGTGTTTTGCAGACAATCCCCTTATCGTCTAAGGAAAATTCCACCTCATATTTACCACCATAGGCTAGGAGAATAAATAACCAAGTGGTAAGTAAAAGCACAGCGATAAGCCCCAAACCATATAGGGCATAGATGCTCTTACCTGATGAAAGTATTATTACTGAGGCGACAACCCCAATGGGGATGCCCAAGGCAAATCCAAGTTGTTTCATAATTATCCCATTTTTAAAAATAGGTATACTAATCTGCCACTTAATTTTTTCCATTGTCCTTCTCTTTTCGATTTGATGATTAGGTATTATTTACCTTGAGTATTGCCAGATTCTAGATCTTTATAGTAATACCTCTATCTGACTTCCAAATATTGGAACTAGCTTTTTGATGAAAGAAATGGTTTGGCAAGACTTTTTTTAAGGCTAATCAAGTCTGAAAGGATTCCTAGGAGCCTTGTATCCTAACTTACTAAAAACATTAATGGCATTTTTTGTTTAATGATGCTTTCATTATATCAGAATAAGGGATTGGTAATGACTTTTATGGGGCTTAAATTATAAATTTGAAGGATGATACTATTTTTGAAAAAAAGTAATTATAGAAGAAGGAAAGTTGAAGCATACATCATAATTATGAAGCGCAGCTTGGCCTGTAGTATTTGCGGATAAGAGAAATATGAATGAAGCAAATGCTCAGAAAATTCTATTTGTAGGAAAGAAAAACGACTTTCCTTGGTAAAGGAAAATCGTTAAATTTTGGCGGAGAAGGAGGGATTTGAACCCTCGCGACGACTTTTTATAGCATCCTACCGCTTTTCGAGAGCGGACCCTTCAGCCACTTGGGTACTTCTCCAATTATTTATAATATTAGCCCACAGAAACCTTCTGGTAATTATAGAGGGCCAGGAATAATTTAGGCTTTTAAACACTATAAGCCTTATCACGCCAGTAATTTTTGGCTTCATGTTCTAACTTGGTTCGACTATTTTAGGTGTCGTTCCTTTGACATCTCGTACAGCTTTTCATAATTCCAGGATTATTCTATCAGTTGACTGGCTAAATTGTCAATTGTAGCTTATTTGTATATCTTAAACAACAATACCAATAAAAATATTTTGATGTTTATAACAAAAGAGCTTTCCTACTTGTTATTTTTGCAAAGAAAAGAAGATTAGGAGAAGCAGTGGTTCAGTTATAGCTAGTCATAAAAAAAGGAGTTGAGAGGTTATTTTTTAGCGGGCTCAGGTAGATAGGGAGGCCTTCTAGGAAATATATCTGGCAACCAAGTCTTCATATACTATTATGCTTTATCTATAGTTTAAGGCGAATGAATTCTAGCCCAAGGAAAACAGCAATGGGATTATAGGAGGATTTATTATAAAAAATAAGACCATTTAAATGAGAAGAAACTAATCTCAATTAGGTCCTCAAATAGTTAATAGCCGATTATGGAAGCGTCTTGAGTGGGAAATAACTTGTTAGACATAGACTCTTTTTGAAGGATAGTTGAACTTAATTTTATAAAGGCAGGAAAGTGGGTTATGCTGTCCTTCTTTGCAATCAGATACGGATATTGACTCCTTCGAGCGTATTGTGGAAGCAGATACTATTGCACTAGGGGATTCTGCCAGTGTTCCAGTTGGCCAGTACTCCCAGAAATCCTTGGAAAATCTAAAAGTATGGGACGCTATCCAGGCCAAAACCAGCCGGGGAACCAATGTGACAGAAGTCTTGAATCAGGCAGCAGAAGGAAGTGCTGATGTGGGCATTGTATATGCCACAGATGCAGCTCAGATTCCTGATAAGGTTAAATACTGGCAACTGCTCCAGAATCAAGTTTAAAAGCAAAGGTAACTTATCCTGTTGGGATTTTGGCTGATGCTCCTCAAAAAGAAGCTGCTGAATTATTTTTGGAATTTCTCCAAAGCCCAGAGGCTATAAGCGTATTTGAAGCAAATGGATTTAAGGCCAATATAGACTAAGACACCATCAACCGAAAGAAGAGGGTTATATATGGATCTTTCTGCTGTTTGGATTTCGATGAAAACTGCATCCCTATCAGTGGCCATTACTTTTATTTTGGGCATAATCGCAGATTGGGCTGTGGTTTCTATACGAAACGAAAAAATAAAAGGAATTGTTGATGGGATACTAACTTTGCCCCTAGTCTTACCTCCTACGGTGGTGGGGTTTTTACTCCTATATATTAATGGTGTAAACAGACCCTTAGGGCGCTGGTTACTAGAATGGATGGGTGTGAAAATTGTGTTTAACTGGAGTGCAACTGTAGTGGCAGCGGTAGTTATATCTCTGCCACTTATGTATCGTAGCGCTCGGGGAGCATTTGAGCAAGTTGATCAGACTTTGATATATGCAGCGCGCACTCTAGGTATGAGCGAATTCAGCATTTTTAGGAGGGTTGCAATGCCTTTGGCCCTGCCAGGAATTGTAGCGGGGGGAATACTGGCTTTTGCTCGAGGACTCGGAGAATTTGGAGCAATTGCCATGATTGCTGGCAATATTGTGGGAAAAACACGTACCCTGCCCCTTGTAGTATATTCTCTTGTAGCGGGAGGAGATATGAAGGGGGCTACGCATATGTGGCTATACTTATGGTGGTCTCTTTCTTTGTTGTTATGGCCATGAATTGGGCTACGAGTAGGGAAAGGGACATTCAGGAAAGAAGTTTTAGACTATGAATTTATCAGTAGATATTACAGAACATTACAAAGATTTCAGTCTGAAGATAAATTTTGAGTCCGATGGAAATCCCCTTGGAATATTGGGGTCTTCAGGCAGCGGAATTAGTATGACCCTAAAATGCATAGCGGGGATAATTACTCCTGATAAGGGCAAAATTGTAGTTAATGGTAAAACCTTATTTGATTCGCAAGCAGGGATTAATGTTAAGCCACAAAAAAGACGGATAGGTTATCTTTTCCAAAATTATGCTCTGTTTCCCAATATGACAGTCAAGCAAAACGTTGCATGTGGCATGTCTGAAAGTGGAAAAAAAAAAGATAAAAAAATAGCCGCTCTTATTAAAGGTTATGGACTTAACGGACTTGAAAATCGTTATCCCTCTCAACTTTCCGGAGGCCAGCAGCAGCGAGTTGCCCTAATTAGAATATTGGCCTATGAGCCGGAGGTTTTACTTTTAGATGAGCCTTTTTCTGCCCTGGATTTTTACCTAAAAGAAGCCTTACAAATTGAAATGATGAAGCTTCTTGCCGAGTACAAGGGACAGGCTATTATGGTTACTCATAACAGAGATGAAGCTTACAAAATTTGCCAAAATCTTATGATAATCGATACAGGTCAAGTCCAGGCTTTTGGTCCCAGTGACGATATGTTTGCAAAACCCACTAAGCTCATAGCAGCTCAACTCACCGGATGCAGAAACTTCTCTCGAGCTTCAAAAATTGGGCCTAATAAAGTTAGGGCCATAGATTGGGATATGGATTTGTTTGTGAAAGACCCCATACCTGATGGATTAACACATGTAGGTATAAGAGCCCACTATTTTCTACCTACTTCATGGGAGAGCCAGGAAAACACAATCCCTGTTAGAATTGTTGAGCGAATCGAAAGCCCATTTGAATGGAATGTGTTATTTCAAAATGCAAATGCAAGCAGTAAGGCCACAGCTAATATGTGGTGGAAATATCCCAAAGGAAATAAAGAAACAATTTTGCCGGAATTCCTCTATGTGCCGCCAGAAAATGTGTTATTACTGGAAGAATGATATTTAAATACGTTAGCTGGGCAAAATTACTTTTCATGAAATCTTTTAATGAAAGGGGTTTCGACGATACCATATCATTAGGCAGAAATGGAACCTTTTGTGGAGTTAACATTGCACTATTGACGCACAAGTCTTGGATAGAAAAAAAAGTAGAGGACCCGATTTGGGTCCCCTTTTTTAAAGTCCAGAAGGCATATCTTCTAAAAATTTAGCTAGGAGTTTTTCCTGCCAATCTCCTATAGGAGCTAGTTTGCCTAGGAAGAATCTAAGGGTTTTGGGTTCATCTGTGAACTCCATGCCACCGATTAGGTCTCTGTTTTCAAAGAGCCAGGAGATCCTATCTGCTGCAAAGAGTATGTGGGATAGAGTAAAGACTCTCTTAGGAACTGCTAGTCTGACTAGTTCCATTGAAGCTAGGTGCTCACTGCCGTCTTCATTTCTCTGCTCTGACATGGTACCCCTCTCCATACTCCTGATTCCAGAAACTATGAAAATTGCAGTTACCAGGGCCGCTGCTGGGTAGTTTTCCTGGGCTATATGGGGCAAGAACTTCTTGGCATCTATATGACAACCTAGGCCTCCAAAGGGCGTTACAAGGGGAATATTAGCCTTTAGGAGCTCGTTACCTAGGGCCTCTACAAAGATGGGGGTCTGGCTTATTACATCTAGGTCCATGGTTTCATCAAGTCCTACATTAAGGGCTTCCATCTCTCTAACTGACATGCCACCATAGGTAAGAAAACCTTCAAAGAGTGGAATAAGTTCCCTCATTGCCTCAAAGAGTTCAGGACTAGAGGTGCAGATTCCACCGCCTCTAGCACAACCAAGTTTTCTGGCTGAGAAGTAGGTAATATCCATAAGAGAAGCAATTTTTCTGGAGATTTCTTCAATAGACCAGTCCTTAAACTTTTCATCTCTAGTCTTTATAAAGAAGAGGTTATCGGCTAGAAGGCTGGCGTCAAAGACTAGTAGGACTCCCTTGCTTCTGCATAGATTTGACACTGCTTCCATGTTTTCTAATGATACAGGCTGGCCTCCAATTAGGTTAGTTCCAGCTTCAATTCTAACAAAGGAAATATTATCAGGGCCAATGCTATCTATGGTTTCTTCTAGTAAATCTAAATCATAGTCTCCTTTGAACTTGTCAGTTGATGTGGTTTCCAGCCCTTCTTTTTTAATTAGCTCTATCATCTTACCACCCAGCCTGGTCACGTGGGCCATGGTGGTTGTAAAGTGATAGTTAGTTATAGCAGTTGAACCCGGCTTTACAAAGGCATGGGCCAGGATATTTTCACAGGCTCTTCCCTGGTGTGTGGGGAGGAAAAACTGGGTTCCAAAGATCCTAGTTAGGGTTTTTTCCAGTTTGTAGAAGGTTTCGCTACCTGCATAGCTATCATCAGCCACCATCATGGCACCATACTGCTTGTCGCTCATGGCATTGGTGCCGCTATCTGTAAGCATGTCTAAAAAAACGTCCCTGTTTTTAAGTAGGAAGGAATTGCCACCTGCTTCTTGGATGGCTTTAAGTCTTTCTTCTACGGGCAGAAGGTTAATCTTCTGTACCATCTTTACCTTGTGCATTTCCAGCGGAATATTTTTTCCTGAAAAAAATTGTACTCCTGTGTTTGTCATGATCTTTCTCCTCTTTTTTATATTTTTGATGGAGAAACATTTTGCCAATAAAAAAACTTCCTCCTATGACAAAATGTCAAGGGACGAAGTAACTCCGCGGTACCACCCTTTTTGCAGTTAGACTGCCTCTCTTTTTTCAGGTCCATCAACCCTAGCTCTATAACGGGAGCACCCGGATAAACCTACTAATTTCAGTTTATCAGCTCAGGAGTGTATTTACACCAATCTTTACGGGACCTGCTCGCACCAAACGCAGGCTCTCTGATTCCGACATGGGAAAGGTCTTTCTCTCCTTCAAAGCTCTTATCTTAAAGAAAATTATAACAGCAAAATAATATATGTCAATAAGAAAACAAAAAAATTCATTATGAGAAAACAAAAAAATTTTCATATAAGAAAAAAGACCCTACAAAGGGTCTGCGTGGCTTTATTTATCCTTCCAGTAGTTGTTGGCCGCTGCCACAGTTTGAAAATTAATGGCAATTACCTGGGAGGCTGCAGTCAAACTATCGGGATCCTCAGAGTATACTGAGCGTAGTTTATCTCTAACATCAGCTGAAGGTTGGGTATAAGCTACTCCTTTGCGAGCCATGGTAATAGCCAGTTCAAATCCCTCTTGGGGAGTATCTGTAATAAGACTTTTTAACCAAAGATCCATAAGATCCTCCTTAAATACCTATTGTTGTAGGAGATATTATACCCAAATAACAATGGAGTTAAAGAAAACTTATATGATGTTTTTGTATTCTTCTACTAGCATGGAGAAGATTAGCTGATCTTGGTAGTCTCCTCTGTGAAAGTCGCTTCTTCTAAGATACCCTTCTTGAACAAAACCAAGATTCCTATAGAGATTTATTCCTATCTCATTATCAGGATAGACATCTAGCCAGACCCTTTGTGCCATCAATTCATTAAACCCAAAGTCTAGCAGAGCCAGCATGGAGGTTTTGCCATAGCCTTGACCCTTTTTATCTATAACAAGTCTTCTGATTTCAAAGCTACAGCTTCTTTGGTTAAAAACATTAAGTGAAAACCCAACCTTTTCTCCATGGTTATTTATATGAACAAAAAGAAAACTACTTGGGTCATCAATTTCACTGAGATGATCTTCGTAGCTTGCCTGCCATACGAAATTTTTATTTTCATCAAGACTTTCAAGACTTCTAATCCAAGGGATATCACTGGCCTTTGCTGAAATTAACTTCATTTGTCCTCCTGAAAAATGGAGCGGGTGAAGGGAATCGAACCCTCGCGACTGGCTTGGGAAGCCAGGGCTCTGCCACTGAGCTACACCCGCAAGATAGGTTAATTCTAGACCTCTGAAGCCTATCTTGTCAAGGGGGAAGGTTGATTATTCCACTAAAATAAGCTATAATAATTTGGCGGAGGAGCTGATGAAGATACTAACTAATAACAGAAGAGCTTATTATGAATATGAAATACTAGAAGAATTTGAGGCAGGCCTAGTCCTAGTTGGTACTGAGGTTAAGTCCATCAAAGAGGGTAGAGTAAATATCAAAGAAGCCTATGTAGAAATAAAAGGTAGTGAAGCCTTCATTGTGGGTATGCATGTAGCGCCCTACAGGGAAGGTAATCTTCAGAACGTTGATCCCTATAGGGAAAGAAAACTCCTGCTCAACCGCAGGGAAATAAAAAAGCTTCATGCCCAGGTTACCCAAGCAGGCCTTACCATAGTGCCACTTAAAATCTATGTAAATAAAAAGGGTTTGGTAAAGATGGAAATAGCTCTAGCCAGAGGGAAAAAACTCTATGATAAGAGGGAAGCTCAAAAGGAAAGGGATGTTAAGAGGCAATTGGAGCGATATTTATAGGGGGATGTACAGGTTTCGACAGGGATAGAAAGCTCAGGGAAGCGGGTCGTGTTTTTACCTTGGGGTACACGTTAAAGAACTGGGGTAATAAATTTAAACGCAAACGATAATTTTGCTTACGCTGCGTAATTAACGCAGCTCTTCTATTCAAGGCCTTGACCTCTGACGCCGGATAGAGGACAATTATCAGAGGTAGGAATAGGGTGGAGTCTCGACACCCTAGGGTAATTTAGAGACAAGCCCATTAATAATTTGTTGTTTTAGGTTAATGGGAATTATAAAACAACTACACTCGTAGAAGCCTGAAGTAATTTATTTTTGGACAGGGGTTCGATTCCCCTCATCTCCACCAATTAATACAAAAAGCCTTGGAATTTCAAGGCTTTTCCTGCTTTAATAGTATAAATAAATTAGTTAGTACACCCAAATTGAGATTTTTGATATAGGCAGTGGTAGAGGGAAAAAGAGGGAAAGCATAAATAACCAAGCCTTCTTTTTATAAATAAGCCAAAGAAATTAGATGATATTAATCGGATTTTTTATTCTGCTTTCTATACTTTTATTTTATATTCTGTTTCTAGCTCTTTGGATCTATCTTTTAATTCTCAATCATTCATTTATAATGCTATATTTTTTATTCAAAAGGAATATCTCCACTTTTATGTCCTATATTTCAGCTAAATTGTGATTATATATTCTCAAATATAGAGTAAGTTATTATTGCATTTTGTTTGAAAAATGACTACTCTCTTCCGGATATGATATTTGTTTCATCACAATTACTGGCGATTATCCCAACTACAAAGGGCTATTATTATCGCAATATTAAAGTGGCTCTCCTTGGTGTATTAATGGTTAAGTGAGTGCCCTGGGGGAATCACTTAAGTACCTTTGCTTTTGGTAATTAGATAATGTACCGTGGGGAGATAAATAAGTATAAAAAAGCATCGAATGTTATTAATATAACATATGTGTTACTCTTTACTTTTATGGGTAGCAATATAATATTGACAATTAATTATCTAAGAAAAAAGGAGGAAAGAAAATGAAACTAGTAGTACTTGGAGGAGCAGGTTCTCAGGCCCTTTATGGAATTAGAAACCTTATTAGTCAGGGTAGTATCTTTGATGAGGTAGTTATTTCTTCGAGAAATATCGAAAGAAATAGGAAGGTAATTGAGGAGCTTAATTCTCCAATCGTTAAGGCAGCTCAGGTTGATGTCAGTGATAAAAAGGCTTTATATGAGCTTATTAAAGACTGCGATGTAGTTGCCAACTGCACAGGACCCTACCATCTATTAGCCTATGACATTATTGAGACCACAATAGAAGCTGGTAAGGATTACATAGATTTTTGTGATGACATAGATGCCTTCTATCAAATCTTTAACTCTGATTTACCTAAAAGAGCTGAAGAAAAAGGCCTAACAATGATTATGGGACTAGGTGCTAGCCCAGGTTTTCTATCTGTATTAGGCTGCAGTGCTCACCAGAGATATTTTGATAGTATGGACGAACTAATCTTTTATTTTGCAACCGACGAGAGGGAGCCAGGCGGACCAGCTGTTCTAGCTCACGTTCTTGAGTGTATTCACAATGCTCCATATATAGAGGATGGAGAGCTCCTAACCGAGCCCTCATTTAGGAGAGAGTGGGAGTTTGACTTCGGAGACAGCTTTGGTCAACGTAAAGTTACAAGAATTGGCCACCCAGAGGTCTTCACCTTCCCAAGATATGCCCCAAATGTTAAAAATCTTTCTGTAAGATTTAGTTTGGAACCTCTATCAGCCTACGAAGGCTTTAAGAAAATTTCCTTAGCCGGCTTGACTTCTGAGCAAGAGCTCGTGGTAAAGGGAACTAAAATAAGCCCTAGAGACTTTATTTTGAGCGTTTTAGTGGCTCAAAAGTCCCTTAAAAAGCAAATGACAGATGAAGATCTTAAAAAACTTTTTGAAGAGGTTACTGCTTGTGCAGCAGTTGAAATCCATGGTAAGAAAGATGGAAAAGATATTTCCTATATAGGTAGGGTAGCAGGTAATATGCCCCCACTTACAGCTGTTCCACTTATTGTAGGAGCTGAGATGTTAGGTAAAAAAGAGATTGCCAAAAAGGGTATTATGGTAGTTGAAGAAGCCATAGAAGATGCTCCAAGTTTTGTTAATGAAACTCTTAGGAGAATACGAGAAGACGGTTATATTATGAGATTAAATGAAGAGTATACCGTTAGGGGCGATTGCTAGAAAATATATCTATACAGCCACTTAAGGATATTTAAAAGTGCCCAGATTTTTTCTGGGTCCTTTTTTAAAAAGAAGATAGTATAGGTACTTTAATGGATTTAGTAGATATTTTGTTGAGTCATTTCCTTCTTTTAAATTTTATAAAGTGCTAAGGTAGCTATTAATCTTATAAATGAGAGAGAGGTTAACTATAGATTTTCCATTCCTATAGAGGAAGATGATAATTAAAAGCCCTTAATGTTGAGTTGTAGAATGTATTGGGTAGAATTGTATTTAGGGCATGATTTAAGTTCCAATTAAGATTGGAAGTTAATAATAGATTTTATTAGTTAGGTTGAGGAACAGAAGAATTATAGTAGCCCCAGAGTGGATGTGAGTATGATTCTTTATGAAGTAAAGGTTTTTCTATAACCATACTTAAGTTGGTTTTAGAAAAACGTCTTTTTTTGAGACAAGGAAAAACGGAGGAAATAATGAAAGATCAAGGTAAAACAGTAAGAAAGATGATTCTAGGCTTCCTGCTAATTGCGGGCATAGCCTTAGTGGGTTGCTCCAGTTCAAATAGTGAAGTGGTCGCCAAGGTAAATGATGAGGTTATTACCAAGGATGATTTATATGAAATTCTTGTAGCCAATAGTGGTGCACAGACCCTAGAAAGCCTTATCAGTGAAACGGTTATTAAGCAGGAAGCTAAAAAGGAAGGAATAGAAGTCAGTGATGAAGAGATTAAAGCTGATCTTGATATCATGATTGACTCCTATGGGGGAGAAGACTCTTTTAATGAAGCGTTAGCCTACTATGGCTATAAGCGCGACGATATAGTAAAAAATATAACCATTAATATGCTGGTTAAAAAATTAATGGAGCCTGGCATTGATATTACTGATGAAGATATTAAAGCCTACTTTGAGGAAAACAAGGATAGCCTGGGTACCGAAGAAGAGGTAAGTGCCAAGCATATTCTTGTGGAAGAAAAGGATTTGGCTGATGAAATATATGAAAAACTCCAAAAGGGAGAGGACTTTGAAGAACTAGCTAAGGAATACTCCATAGATGGTAGTGCTTCCTCTGGAGGAGATCTTGGCTTTTTTGGCAGGGGTAAGATGGTTTCAGAGTTTGAAGAGGCAGCCTTTAATCTGGCAGTTGGAGAGATTAGTAAGCCCGTTGAATCAGAATTTGGATTCCATATAATAATGCTGGTTGATAGGGTAGAAGGAACTGAGGCTAAGCTGGAAGAGTTAAGTGAAGAGATTAGAGAAATTCTCCTGGATGAAGCAATTTCAAGTGGTTTTGATGAGTGGTTCAGCGCAGTCCTTGCCAACTATACCATTGAAAATAATCTTTAAAACTTTCAAAAAGTTCTAGCCATTTAAAGTGACAAACTTCTAAGTTAAATTCTAGATTTTTATTAAGGGATAGAGTCTAGGATGATTGTAGAGGAGAGCCCTATATGCCAACAAATGAACTAATATCTTCTCAGGATTTAAGGGCCATAGAAAAGGATCTGAAGAGATTTATCATGGTCTATAGATTTGGACTAGATGAGGTAAATACCAAGATAAATATATTAAATGAAGAGTTCCAGCAAATCCATGATTACAATCCTATTGAGCATGTCAAAACCAGAATTAAGTCGCCAAAAAGTATACTCAGTAAGGTGAATAGGAAAAATGTAGAAATGTCCTTAGAGGCAATTGGAGAAAATATAAGGGATATTGCTGGGATTAGAATAGTCTGTTCCTTTGTATCGGATATTTACCTGGTGGCTGGGATGATAGAAAAACTTGAGAGCATTAAAATTATTGAATCCAAAGATTATATAAAGACGCCCAAGCCTAATGGTTATCAAAGTCTTCATATGATTATCCAGGTGCCTGTATATCTATCCGATAGGGTGGAAGAAACCTATGTAGAGGTTCAGATTAGGACAGCGGGGATGGATTTTTGGGCAAGTCTAGAGCATAAGATCTATTATAAGTATGATGGAGAAATTCCAAAAACTTTGGAAGATGAGCTTAGAGATGCAGCGCTTAAGGTATCAGAGCTTGATGAAAAGATGGAAGACCTAAATAAGAAGGTGCTGGAGATAAAGCAGCATGTGTCTGATAATAATTAAAAGGATAAATGATTTTGGAAGTAAGTAAAGAGGTATTTGGGATAACTATTATTCCCAGATACCTCTTTAAATTTTTATAGGCCTAGAAGGCTTGTAGCTACAGCGAAGTAGACTAGTAAACTCATGGCGTCAACTATGGTTGTTATTAGTGGGCCTGCCATGATAGCTGGATCCATCTTGAGTCTTTTAGCAATGATAGGAAGAACTCCACCTACAACCTTGGACATAATTACAGTGATAAGTAGGGTAAGTGAAACAGTGAAGGCTATGATTACTCCAACCTTCTCTAGGAGCATAAGTCTCACAAAATTCAATATGGAAAGGAGGATACCAACAGTAAAGGAAATTTTAAACTCCTTCCAAAGGACCTTTAAGCCATCCCCTGGGTTTATATTTCCTAGGGCTAGGCCCCTAATAATCAGAGTCGATGACTGGCTACCGGCATTTCCTCCTGTGTCCATTAGCATGGGTACAAAGGTCCCAAGTATTGCCACAGAGGTAAGAATATCCTCGTATTTACCCATGATTCTACCTGTAAAAGTGGCTGAAATCATTAGCACCATTAGCCAGGGTAGCCTATTTTTTGAAAGGGTCCAGACATCGGTTTTTAATAATCTTCTTCAGAGGGAGACATGGCTGCCATGAGCTGGAAGTCTTCTGTGGCCTCCTGTTCGATAACAGCAATTATATCATCAACAGTAATAATTCCCGTTAGACGGCCTTCTGTATCAACAACTGGAAGGGCTAGAAAGCCATACCCCTGAAATATCTTTGCAACTTCTTCCTGGTCATCATGGGTTTGAACTTTTATTACATCCCTATCCATTAGATTTTCAATTAACTCTTCTTCATCGGATATTACCAGGCTTCTCAGGGAAACTACCCCTTCTAAGAACCTGTCCTGGTCTGTCACATAACAGGTATAGATAGTTTCTTTGTTTAAGCCAATTCTTTTTATCTGGTCTAGTGCCTCTTTAACCCTCATATGTTTTCTAAGTTCCACATACTCGATGGTCATAAGACTTCCAGCAGATTGGGAAGGATACATAAGAAACTGATTTATAAGTTCTCTCTCATCATCCTTAGACTGGGCAAGAATCTTCTTTACTATATTTGCTGGCATCTCTTCGATAAGGTCAATCATATCGTCAAAAAAAAGTTCCTCGATTATGATCCCAATTTCTTTATCAGTAAAGGAATCTAAGATTTCCAGCTGTTTGTTCTTTTCTAGATGGGCAAATACTTCAACGGCTAGGTCCTTAGGTAGAATTCTAAAGACCAGTAGGGTGCTAGGGGCATCAAGTTCTGTAAGGATTTTGGCAAGGTTAGTCTCTTGGACTTGGCTTAGGCTTTCTTGTAGTTCAATGTATTTTTTCTTTTCAATCAGTTCTTTTACAAGTTTAATTTTCATATTATGTTCCTCCTTCTAGTTAGCAAAATATAAGAACAAATTGCAACTGGCTATTTTAGCTCTAATCTGGTGGATTACTTGATGAAAGTTAGAAAAAGCATCAGCAAAAAGGGGGTATGCGTTACTAATGTATGGTCCATCCGCCTTACTTTGGAGGCCAGGTCTTCGCCTAAACAGAAAGCTTTCAAAAAATAAAAAACTCCATCAAAACCTGGATGGAGATAACTTGTTAATCGTTCAAGTTTTGGCTCTCTAAGGCGCTGAAGTTGTATTAGATTAAGCCTTGCGACAAAACCTGCTGACCAGTGCAGAATGTTTCCATCCTTTTACGGCAACAACCCATATCCTTAGAGTAACCTCACCTACCGAGATTATTGAGTTCATTAATTACCTTAAGGTACTTTCTGTTTTCTGTCAAGCCCTTGTCAATCTCTCAGAAGGCAAGTAATCTTGTCAGTTGCCATGGGAATGTTATAATTAGACTTAGAAATATTCTTATGCTGCCTAAAAGGAGAGGACAAATGGATAGAGGTAGACTCAAGCATTTAAAAATTGATAGCAAAAGCCTGGAGATCCTCTATCTAGAGGGATTAGAAAAGCTTGATTTAGCTGAGGACTCAGTAAACTGGCTTCATATAAGTAGCCTAGCTGATAGGACTTTGATTGAGAGCCTTACCCAGAGTCTGGGTATTAGTCCTTTGGTTATTGAAGATATCCTGGATCTAGGGCAGCTGCCCAAAGTAGAGGACTATGGCGACTATATCTTTATCATTCTTGAAGATATTGGGCTTAATAAAGAAGGGCGGCTTTATAGTAAACAGCTAAGCCTGATTCTTTTTGAAAAGTTAATCATTTCTATAGATGAAGATGAGAGCCAGACCTTTGAAGATTTATATAGGCAGATAGAAGCTAGGATAGGTTCAGCAGAAAGCTCTGCTGATAGGATATTTTTTCAACTAGTAGACAAGTGTGTTGAAGGCTATTTTGATTTACTTGAAAAACTGGGAGAAAGAATTGACGAGGTGGAGGATAGACTACTAATAGAGCCCGAAAAAGAAACCCTTAGTGATATCTATAAATTAAAAAGAGATCTTATTGGCCTTAGAAAGACTCTTTGGCTTATGAGAAGCGCTACAAGCAGGTTAATTAAAGGAGGCTATAATCAAATAGGGGAGAAGAGCCTTGGCTACTTTGAGGAGACCTATGATGATATGCTTCAGCTAATAGATCTAACAGAAACCTATAGAGATATCTGTTCAGGTATGCTGGATATTTATCTTTCCAGTATCAGTAATAGGACCAATGACATCATGAAGGTACTTACCATCCTTTCAACCATATTTATTCCTCTTACCTTTATGGCAGGAATCTATGGAATGAACTTTAAACATTTTCCGGAGATAGGGTGGAAGTATGGCTATCTAGGCTTTTGGGTTCTATCTGCAATTATAACTGCATTTATGATTAGATTCTTTAAGAAGAAGGGATGGATATAGGAAGTGGGAAGCTCTAAATAGGGCTTCTTTTTTTAGTTTAAAGGCTAGCTAATTCCTAGTAAAACGCTTGACATTGATAAAGAGGAATGTTAGTCTAAATGCAAATCATTATCATTTACCCATGATAAATGAGACCTATAACATATATCTGAAAGGATAAAAAGATGAAAAATAAATTTAGAAACAGTGTCTACATAGTATTGGGGTTTATTTTTCTTAGCCTGGGAGCTGTTGGAGTAATCCTACCCGTTTTACCAACAACCCCCTTTCTTTTGTTAGCATCTTACTTCTTTTCCAGGGGTTCTGTAAGGTTTAACAACTGGTTTTTATCAACTAAGCTTTATAAGAACCACTTGGAGGATTTTGTAGCCACAAGATCTATGACCATGGCAACAAAGGTAAAACTACTGAGCTTTGCTTCATCGGTACTGCTAGTTTCTGCCTATATTGTCAAACTATTTTGGGTCAGGGTCTTCATTGGCTTTATTATAGTCTTTAAGTACTATTATTTTACCTTCCATATCAAGACCATTAAACCCGAGACCAAGAGGGAGGTGGCCATTGAATCAAAAAATTAACCTAGAGGTAAAAAAAGAGCCTATTACCCTAAATGTAATTGATGACAAGAGAGAAAAGGAAAAGGCTGTCCTTGCCTCAATGATAGAGGTGTATTGCAGAGGCAATAAACATATAGATAGAAGTGAGAAGGAATTGTGCCCTAGTTGCCAGAGCCTACTTGACTATTCCAGCATGAGGGTGGATAAGTGCCCCTTTATGGAAACCAAGACCTACTGCGCTAACTGTCATGTCCATTGCTATAAGAAAGACAGACGAGAGGAAATCCGCCAGGTTATGAAATATTCAGGCCCAAGGATGATCTTCAAGCATCCTTTAATGCTTCTTGATCACGGTTGGCAGAGCTTTAAAGATAAGAGAAGAAAGCGCATAGAAGGCAGAAAACAAAAACTAGGAGAAGAGAGTATTTAACAAACGACTAATTAATTTACTAGGGGAGTCTAAGAAGTATATTGGCCTCACGGTCTTTATCAACTGGCTCGCCCTTCTGGCCAATGTGGTTTCAATATTTAGCGTGGCCAGGCTACTAGAAGCAGTTTTAAATAAAACGGCCAGCAAAGAGCTAGTGCTTAGTACCCTGCTCATTGTGATGGCTGTTATTTCTGTAAGGGTTATAACTAGTATTCTAACCTCTAGGACCTCCTTTATGGCTGCCTCTCAGGTTAAGAAGTTCTTAAGGGAGAACATCTATAGTAAGCTCCTAGATTTAGGCGCCTCCTATAATGAAAAAGTGTCCACCTCAGAAGTGGTTCAGGTTTCAGTAGAGGGGAGTAGAGCAGTTAGAGATCTACTTTGGTCAATATCTACCCCAGCTCTTTTATAGCCTGCTGGCACCCCTTACCCTTTTTGTGATTCTTTCTTTTGTAAACCTTAAGTCAGCCTTGGTTCTACTTTTTTGTGTTCCACTAATTCCCATATCAATAGTGGCTGTTCAAAAGCTTGCAAAAAAGCTCCTTAATAAATACTGGGGTAGCTATACTCAGATGGGGGACAGTTTTTTAGAGAACATTCAAGGCCTAACTACCCTAAAGATTTATCAGGCTGACGAGGAAAAAAGTAATCAGATGGATGTTGAGGCAGAAAATTTTAGGATTATAACCATGAAGGTTTTAACTATGCAGCTAAATTCCATTACAATAATGGACTTAGTTGCTTTTGGAGGAGCAGCACTGGGAGTAATTGTTTCAGTCTCAGAATTTTTAAAGGGAAATATTTCCTTTGCTGGAACCTTTGCAATTATAATGTTATCTTCCGAGTTTTTTATACCTCTTAGACTTTTAGGTTCATTTTTCCATAATGCTATGAATGGCATGTCAGCCAGTGAAAAAATCTTTAGAATCCTTGACCTAGACGCAAATGAGCTTGAAGGGGAAGAACTGAGGACTGGAGATATAGTCTTTGAAGATATGAGTTTTGCCTACGATAAGAGGGATGTCCTCAGTAAAGTTAATCTTGAAATTAAGGAAGGAAGCTTTGTTTCCTTTGTAGGAGAGTCGGGTTCAGGTAAGTCCACCATTGCCTCGCTGCTTATGGGTAATCATCCGGGATTTAGAGGCGAAATTAAAATCTCTGGGGTAGATATAACAATTCTTGGCGGATTTGCCTTGGTTCAAGGTCTGGGATTTGAGGTTGGCCTTTCACTTAGGACTATCTTTATACTAGTCAGCGTCTTTGCCCTTTCAAGGGGGATACTAAGGTATATAGAGCAGCTCTCAAACCACTATATTGCTTTTAAGCTCTTAGCGATAATAAGAAACCATGTTTTTACAGCGCTGAGGAGGCTGGCTCCAGCCAAACTTGAAGGTAGAGACAAGGGCAATCTTATTTCTATTATTACCAGTGATATTGAACTGCTTGAAGTTTTTTATGCCCATACAATTTCTCCCATTGCCATAGCCTTTTTGACATCGATTTTCATGGTCTTCTTCATAGGTCGCTATTCATGGATACTTTCAGCAGTAGCAGCCCTAGCCTATATTATGGTGGGGGTAACAATACCCCTTGCTGTTTCAAAAATGGGAAGTGATGTTGGCCTGGATTATAGAAATGAATTTGGCAGTATGAACAGCTTTGTACTAGACTCTCTAAGAGGGCTAAATGAAATAATCCTGAGTTTATCAAATTTCAATAAAAACGACTAGCGATTATCCTTTAAATTATAGGAATAA
>LFTD01000020.1 GCA_001512625.1 Clostridiales bacterium DTU036
TATTTGTGCTAGATTTAGATATGCTTTTTAAGAAAAAAAGCATACATCGCAATAAGCTCTATCTTCTATCTTCTTTAAATAGTTTTCTGGTTATGCTAGTATATTTAGTGTATTGATCGAGATATTTTGTGGTAGGAGGGTTTGTGATAATTAATAAAAAAAGGATGAAAAAGGATTTTGACTATATAACTTCTATTTCAGCCACTGAAACTGGTTGTACCAGACTTTCTTATAGTGATGAGGACAGGCAGGTAAGAGACTATATTGAGGCTGGGCTAGAAGAGATTGGAGCCGAGATTCTCATTGATTCAGTTGGTAATATTAGAGCTAAGTACAACCCCATGGGTTCAAAAGAGAGCTCTTTTTTAATAGGTTCACATATTGACACGGTGCCCTATGGGGGCAGGTATGATGGCCTGACAGGGGTCCTGGCCAGCTTGGAGGCATTAAGGACAATCCATGAAAATGAAATTTCATTAAGGCATCCCCTGGAGCTTCTAATCTTTGCAGAAGAAGAGGGCTCGAATTTTGGTGTTACTATGATTGGTAGTAAGTATATGGCAAAAAAGATTGGCTTAGAAGACCTCAAGGAACTTTCAAATAAAGATGGGGTTAGCGCTTATGACTACATCCAATCTAGGGGCTATAACTTTAAGCCTGAAGAAGACTACTATATCAGTGCACAAAATGCTCGAGGCATGATAGAGCTTCATGTTGAGCAGGGTCAGATTCTAGATGAAGAGGCCATTGACATTGGAATTATCGAGGCCATTGCAGGTATGTATACCTACCAAGTTATAGTGGAGGGTAGCTCAAACCATGCGGGAACCACTCCTATGATTTATAGAAGGGACCCCCTTCTTGGGGCTTCTGAGATGATTGTTAGGTTAAACAAGCTGGTGGAGGGCTATGAAAGCGCTGTGATTACAGTGGGAAAAATTGAGGTTAGTCCCAATGCCTCCAATGTCATTGCCTCTAAAGTAGTCTTTAACATAGATATCAGGGATGTGGTTCAGGAGAAGATGGTTAGACTGGCAGAAGAGGCTAAGGAAGTCTGCAATCAAATAGCAAGTGACAAGAAGCTGGACCTAGATATTAAGCTGCTGGGTTCCTCTGAGGTAGCCATCTTGGATAGGGAGCTTATAGACCTGATAGAGAGGGTGGCTAAAAAGACCAAGCTAAATTATATGAGGATGAATAGTGGAGCTGTCCATGATAATGCTATGTTGGCAGATATAATCCCAACTGCCATGATCTTTCTACCCAGTATAGGAGGCATAAGCCATAGCCCCTATGAAGATACAGATTTTGATGACATAGTTACAGGAAGCCAACTGCTACTTGACTCAGTTATAGAGTATGTGGGCTAGTGAAGGTTGATGCCCTAGAAATAGGGTTCACATAGAGAAAAAGGAGGTTGTTATGAAAGACTATTTGGAGATTGCTAACTCGTCATTTCTTTGGTTTAGTGCTCTGCCTATTACCCTAACAGTTATTATTCAGGCAGTAATCTTTACCAAGAGGGCCTTTAATAGTGTTGAGCTTGTAGATCTTACAAGGGAGGATGCTAACAAGGCCTTTAAAGTTGGAGCAGTATCTGCAATTGGGCCAGCCCTGGGCGTCTTTGTGGTTATGCTGGGACTTATGGCTGTAATCGGAGGACCACTGGCCTGGATGAGGCTGTCTATTATCGGAGCCGCACCTACTGAGCTGGCTGCAGCTGGCATGGCTGCCAAGGCCATGGGGATGGAATTGACCAGCCCAGAATATGGACTCTTAGAGTTTTCCAATGCCGCTTGGGTAATGGCACTTAATGGAGGAGCTTGGCTGCTCTTTACAGGACTATTTACAGACAAGGTTGAGGGGCTCACCAACAAGATTTACAATGGAGACCCCAAAAAAGTTGGAATTCTAATGATTGCTGCCATGTGTGGTGCCTTTGCTTACTTATTTGGTAATGAACTTATCAAAATCTTAAATCCAGAGACAGCTGCCTATGCAGTGGCAGGTATCAGTGCTGGAATTAGTATGATTTTTTTGGAAAGAGCCGCAAAGAAATATCCCAAACTTGGTGAATACAATCTAGGTATTACCATGATTATTGGAATGTTCTTCGCTGTTCTCTTTACCAAATTGGTTTAGGAGGGAAAAAGTGACTGATAAAAATAAAAAATATCAAGAGAGTTTTACCAATCCAATTATTAAGTATGGTAGAATAACCAATCTTTTAGCCGTATTATTTAGCTTTGTACCTGCTGCGGTTTTATATTTTGTTTACGGCGCCTTCCCTGGCCTGACCAATATTCTTAATGGCTGGATGTTAATTGCTTCTATTTATGGTATCTATGCTATAGTGGAACCTATTTCCTACTTTCCCATCCTAGGACTTCCAGGAACCTACATGTCCTTTCTAGCTGGTAACATTGGGAACATGAGGGTCCCCTGTTCAGCAATTGCTCAAGAGGCCGTCGGTGTAAAGCCTGGAACCAAGGAGGCAGAACTTGTATCTACACTAGGTATTGCTGGCTCAATCATTACAAATATAGTGGTGGTAACAATTGCTGCTGTTGGTGGGGCTGCTCTTATGAGTATCTTCCCTCCAATAGTTTTGGAAGGGTTTAGGTATGTGTCCCCATCAATCTTTGGAGCTATCTTTGCAATGTATGCGTCAAAGAACTATAAATATGGGGGCTTTGCCCTAGTTATAGTGGGCATCATGCTGCTTGTTATCAAGGTCCTGCCCCCCTATGTAATGATTCCTGTGGCAGTTTTTGGAACAGTGGCCTTTGGCTTTATCGTTGACGGAAACAAAAAGTAGACTTTAAGTGAGGATAAAATGATCAATGAATTAGTTAAAAGTGTAATGGAAGATGTCATCAAGTGGAGAAGACACCTCCACCAAATCCCAGAGTTGGGTAATGACCTGCCCGAGACCAGCGCCTATGTGACTGAGCAGCTGGATGAGCTGGGGGTCTCCTATGTCAAGGGAGTAGGCATCGAGCATGCTATTGTTGCAACAATTGAGGGAGGCAAGGGCCCTGGTAGGACCCTGGCTCTTAGAGCTGATATGGATGGTCTACCAGTAGTAGAAAAAACGGGACTGGATTTTGCTTCAACCAATGGCAAGATGCATGCCTGTGGCCATGATGCCCATACAGCAGTCCTTTTGGGAGTAGTAAAGGCTCTTAATAGCATTAAGGACCAGCTTGCTGGCAAGGTAGTCTTCCTTTTTCAGCCTGGAGAAGAAATCTCAGCTGGAGCAGAGCCCATGGTTAAGGCTGGTTGCCTTGATGGAGTAGATGGAGTTATGGGCATCCACGTAGGTAATATTTCTGCTGAAGCTGAACCAGGAGACGCCCTATTTAGCACTGGGGCCATGATGGCCTGCCTTGACAAGTGGGAAATGACTGTTCATGGCGTTGGTTCCCACGGAGCCTATCCCCATGGCTCTAGGGACCCAGTTGTAATGGGCTCCCATATAGTTGCTGCCCTACAGGAGATTATCAGCCGTGAACTAAATCCCACAGATCCTGGGGTTATTACCGTTGGTGTTTTCAATGGTGGATCTGCCTACAATGTAATTCCAGGTTCAGTATATCTTGAGGGAACTGCCAGGGCGGTAAATCATGAAACCAGAGAATTTATAGCTAAAAGAATTGGAGAGGTAGCAGAGAGCATTGCTGGGGCCTTTAGGGGAAGTGTTGATTACAACTATACCTTTGGTGCCCCTCCGGTTGTCAATGATGAGAAATTTACTCTAAATGTCATGGAGAGTGCCAGAAAGGTCTTGGGAGAAGATAAGGTAAAATTAATGAAGGCCCCTGTAATGGGAGGCGAGGACTTCGCCTACTATTTGGAAGAAGTACCAGGTACCTTTGTCTTCCTGTCTACTCCTCTGGCTATAGATAGAGAGGTTTTCCCCCATCATAATAGCAGGTTTGCACTTGACGAGGCATATTTTGATAGCGGTGTTGCCCTTTTCCTACAGGCCACACTAGACTTTTTAAACCAGTAGATAAAATTTATATGGTTGAGGGGGTATGGACTACCCCCTTATTTTTTTTGCATTTTATTGGGATGATTTGGCATAAAATCTGGCTTTTACCCAGGACTTAAACCTGGTTTTGCCTTACTAGGAGGGTAGAGGTTGGCCCAAGGATTCTTAACCTTAGACTTGTTAATTTGATAACTTTTCATCTTGACAGCACCAGGTGGAGACTATATACTATACTTGAACAAGTACTCAAGTAGTTAGGAGAAGCTATGTTGATATCAGATGAAGAAGCCAGGGAGTTGGCAGGACTTTTCAAAATATTTGCTGATCCCACCCGGGTCAAGATAATCTTTGCCCTTAAGGACAAGGAAAGTAGTGTGGGGGAGCTAGCAAATATAGTGGGACTTAGTCTCTCGGCAATCAGCCATCAGCTAAGGCTCCTTAAAGCCCATAGAATAGTAAAAAATAGAAAGGAGGGCACGATGGTCTACTACAGCCTGGACGATGAGCATGTCTATGAGCTAATCAGCCAGGGTTATGACCATATCGGCCATATATAGTATGAAAACTTGGCACCTACAAAATCTAAACTGCGCTAGCTGCGCAGCGAAAATTGAAGAAAGAGTAAGGGGTCTTGATGTTGGAGAGGTCAGCCTCAATGCTGTTAGCATGGACATCCGCATTGAAAATCCCACAAAGGATATGGAAAAGACCCTTCAGCAAATTGTTGATGAGATAGAACCTGGAGTCAAGGTCTTAGAAGAAAAGGTAGAGGAGAAGAGCTATCTTTTACATAGGATAGTCCTGGGAGCTATCCTCTTTATAGTGGATAGACTGGTGGTTAGTGGGGAGCCAATCCTCCTTCTTGCCTATGCAGTCCTAGCCTATGATGTCCTTTACAAGTCTGTAGTCAACCTCTTTAGAGGCCAGCTACTGGATGAAAACTTCCTGATGGCGGTGGCCACTATAGGAGCTCTGGCCTTAAGGGATTTTCCTGAGGCGGTGGCGGTTATGCTCTTCTACCAGATTGGTGAATACCTCCAGGAAAGAGCCCTCAATAGTAGCAGGAAGTCCATTGAAGCCCTTTTAGAACTCAGACCAGATGAGGTCAGTGTAAGAAGGGATTCACAGTGGATCAAGCTAGCTCCCGAGGAGCTAGTATTAGGAGACCTAATCAGGGTCCTGCCAGGAGAAAGAGTTGCCCTAGACACCGTGGTCTATGAGGGAGAAAGCAGCGTTGACACCTCTGCTATAACAGGGGAGAGCAGGCCAGTGGCTGTTAGCTATAAAGAACCAGTCTATGGGGGTTCCATTAATCTTGATTCCCCCCTGGATCTTGTCGTAAAAAAGAAATACTCAGACTCAACCTTGGCCCGGATCCTAGCTCTGGTCCAGGATGCAGGCTTTAAAAAAGCCCCTGTTGAAAGGTTTATTACAAGGTTTTCCAAGGTCTATACCCCTGTAGTAGTTGCGGTGGCCCTGGGGCTGGGCCTTATCCCTACCTTAATGGGCCTGGAGGGTGACTGGATTAGAAGGGCCCTGGTATTTCTGGTTATCAGCTGTCCCTGTGGCTTTGTTATCTCAGTTCCCCTGAGCTTCTATGCTGGAATTGGCAAGGCATCTAGCCAGGGAATCCTTATTAAAGGCGGCACTGATCTGGAAAGCCTGTCAAAACTCAAGGGCCTAGTCTTTGATAAGACTGGCACCCTGACCATGGGCCAGTTTGAACTCCAGGAAGTCTATGCCGATGGTATCTCCCAAAGGGAACTTGTAAAGATAGCAGCCTCTCTTGAGAGTAGGTCCACTCATCCACTTGCTAGAAGTATTGTGGCAGCCCATGATGGCCCAGTTTACCAGTTTGATAAGTATAGGGAGGTCAGGGGCAAGGGCATAGAAGGCTTTAGGAGGGACCAGCGCTACCTAATTGGATCCAAGGCCTTTTTAGAAGAAGAGGGTATTAAGGTTAGCTCCTCAGCCTCCAGTCTTATTCATATTTCCAGGGACCAGGACTATCTGGGCTATCTGGAGCTGGGCGACAAGCTAAGAGATGACAGTAAAGA
Organism: Clostridiales bacterium DTU036; assembly: GCA_001512625.1. GTDB lineage: Bacteria > Bacillota > Clostridia > Peptostreptococcales > Acidaminobacteraceae > DTU036. The sequence goes on from LFTD01000020.1 coordinate 6,055, forward strand.
GCTTATGCAGGGTCTAGAAAAGCTGGGCCTAAAGAAGTTTATGCTCTCTGGAGATAAGAAGGAGACCACTGAGGCCATAGCATCTGAAATTGGAATTGATAGAGCCTATGGTGAGCTCCTACCCGAAGACAAGGTCAAGATCTATGAGGAGATTAGAGAGACCTATGAGCCCCTGGCCTTTGTGGGCGATGGGATAAATGATGCCCCCGTACTTGCTAGGAGTGACTTGGGTATAGCCATGGGAGGTCTGGGTAGTGATGCTGCCCTGGAAGCTGCCGACATGGTGCTTATGGAGGATAGCCCCATTAAGATTCTCAAGGGAATAGAAATATCTAGAAAGACCCTCAAGCACCTCTGGCAGAATATTGTCTTTATCTTTGGGGTCAAGCTGGTAGTCCTAGTTCTAGGGGCCTTTGGCCTGGCCACCATGTGGATGGCAGTCTTTGCAGATGTTGGAGTTACAGTCCTTGCTATTCTTAATTCTTTGAGGATTTATAGGTAGGACTTGGTTTATAAGTTAGGACATGGTTTATAAGTAAAAGTGGAGCCCCTTATTTTAGCTAAGGAAGCTCCACTTTTTACTTTAACTTTTTAAACAGCTTTATTTAAACTTCTTTTAATCTTCCCAAGAGGCAGGTCTTTTTTCCAGGAAAGCCCTTACCCCTTCTTGGCCCTCCTCAGTGGTGCAGAGGCTGGCAAAGTGGTAGTTGGAAACCTCAGTGGCCTGGCCATAGTCCAGGTCCTCTATCTGGTAGAAGGATTGCTTGCCCAGCTGTAGGGCCTTGGGGCTCTTTTTGGCAAGCTTTAGGGCGTATTTAAAGGACTCTTCCTCCAGTTCTTCATGGGGGAAGACCCTGTTAATAAGGCCTATTTCCTTGGCCTCTTGGGCGCTTATAAGATCCCCCGTCATAATGAGCTCTAGAGTTCTTTTTCTTCCTAGGCTCTTAAGCAGGGGGACTGCAGGCCCCATACAAAAGAGTCCTACATTTATGGCGGTTGCACCAAATTTGGCCCTATCAGATGCCAGGGCTAAATCAGAGGCAGCCACCAGGCCTATGCCATTGGCAATTGCCAGACCCTGGACCGAGCTAATAACGGGCTTCTTCATGGAGGCTATGGTGGTGTTCATCTTCTCCATGAGCCTGACCCAGTCTAGGTAGTCTTCCATGGGCTTGCCATCTACATAGTTGACATCAATGCCAGTGCAGAAGTTTCTGCCCTGGGCCCTGAGAAGGATGACATTGACAGAGGGGTCCTGGTCAAGCCCTTCTAGAGCTAGATTTAGCTCCTCGGCCATCTCAATGTTAAAGGTATTATAGGACTCTGGTCTATTGAGGCTTAGGATACCCACCTTTTCTCTTATTTCTACTAGGAGGGTCTTATACACCTTTACCTCCTTTCTTATAGTTTTTAAGGATGTCGTAATACTTATCTTTATAGAGTTTTTCCATAAGCAGGTCTCTAAGCTGCCAGCTGTAGAGGATTCTTCTATCCTTTGTGGCTTCCTTTTTTACATCCTCACAAAAGATTTTTAACTCTCTTGATCCTAAAGGTTGGCCTATATCATCAGATGCACGGGCTAGAGAGGTCTCAATCTTTTGGCAGTCAAACTTTTCTAAGATACCATTTCTTTTAATTACATAGTAGTTGCCATCTCTTAGGACTTCCTCATAGATTTTTGGTAGGGAGGAGCTTACGATTCTACTCATCTCCTGTGGGCTGAGATTTTCTTTACTGAGTTTGTCAACGGCTTCCTTAAATAGATCTTTCATAGTGCTCTCCTTTTTTATATTTAAATATCATGTTCAATATAGTTTGGCCCGAAATGGTCTTGAGGTAGGCTCATATAGTCATCTAACCGTCCTTTATTAATAAGATAGTTATAGGGATCAATCTTATGCCAGCTGCCATTTGAGAGAATCTCTACTCCAAAGAGGGTTTGGCTTCTATTAGAGATGATTCTAGTAGGGACACCAGCCCTTCTTAGCATGGCACCATAGATTAGGGCTGCGGTCTTTCTACTGAGTTTTTTATCTTCCAGGGCTGCCTGAGGACTATCCCCCTGGCCTCCAGTAAAATTGTCACCTAGGATTTGAAGCAGGGCCTGGGCCTTGCCATAGTCATAGTTTATGTTTCTAACCTGGCTACTAAGTTCACCTACCAGCCGGTCCTGGCTAGGAACGAAGTCGGAGTCGCTCAAAAAGAGGCCCTCATTAAGACTGGTATTTAGGACTGAGAATTTAAGAAGAGTGTTTTCATCGACAAAAAACCTTGGGCTGCTTTCTTTTTGTAGGTCCTCATCTCCCGGTGCCATACTTAGGCTCAGGGAGTGGAAGCCCAGACCAAAGGGGATGGGGATTTTAGCATTAAAGCTGCCTTTATCTACGGGAAAGGTGTAGGTAAAACTGCGCTTGCCCCTTCTTACCGTGGCCTTTAATCTGTCTACACTGGGGTGGATTGTGCCTTTTAATGTAAGCTTGTTATCCACCAGCATGTTGGAGTAGAGGGGAAGCTCTAGTTCCATCTGCATGGCATAAAAGGCTGCCAGCTCCACATAGTGCTCTTCCATTTCATCTATTGTATAGGCGTTAAAGTGAATGCTATTAATAATCTCATCTTCTAGATTTATAGCAGAACTGAGGGAGCTGGTCTCAGCCTGGAAGAGGGTTTCAACCAGCCTGTTTTCTAGGATAAGGTAGCTGTAGCCCCGGTAAATATTTTCATTTTTATCCTCTTTTCTTCTATAGCCTTGATGGAGGATTTTTATGCCATCTACACTGTACTGTTTAGGGTTTAGGGCGCTAAAATCTTCTAGCTCCTTTGCGGCCAGACTTTTTTCCATAAGCTTTTCAAGTGCTTCATCCTCAAGTTTACTGACACTTACTGTAAGGCTAGTCTTGCTCTCATTATGAGAAAAACTATTGGGGTTTTCCCTTGACCAGAAGTAGGGGACAGCATAGGATATTTTAGCATCAACAAAGTCTACTCTTTGCCTGTTTTGAAGGTAGCTAAGGCTCATATCATAGGCCCCTCCTGTTATAGCAATCTCGTCCTGAGTAAGCTTATAGTGGTAGTTCATAAAGTCAAGGATTATCCTGTGGGGGATATAAATTTCCTCCTTTTCCTTAAATGGAGGATTTTTCCAGCTGTATTCTTTACCATTCAAATAATATATGTTAGAATTTAAATTGAATTTGATGAAAATATTGTCTCTGAAGAGTAGGACATGGCCACTACTTCTCTCGGTAAGCTGCATTGAGGTTAACTGGGAAAAGGCTTTGATGGGCATGAAAAACTCACCTTCTTTTTCTAAAAGAGGGGTTTCAAGTAGATTTCCATTTAGTTTTAAGTCTAAGGGCCTAAGGCCCGCCCCCAATAAAGGAAACACTAGTAATAGAATTAATATTTTTTCTTTTCTCTTCATGATTTAACCCTTTTCCTAATGATATCCAATTTTAAGAATCTATGCAATCGGAGGACCAAGTGGATTTAGATAAATATACCCTAAATGAACTAAAAGAAATGGCCAAGGAGCTTGGCTTAACTGGCTATAGCAAGCTGCGAAAGGCAGACCTGCTAATACTTATTGACCAGGAAAAAAAGAAGACAGCAAAAACTAGTCAGAAAAAAGCCCTGGATGAAGAGAAAAAGTCCCAGGCCAGACCCCAGTCAAGGGAGACTAGAAAACCAGAGAGGCCTGAAGAAAGAAAAGAAAGGCCCCAGCCTGAGACAGACAGGGTCCGGGGCTATCTGGAGATAATAGAAAACAAGGACTTTGGGTTTTTAAGGTTTGACAACTTTTCTCCTAGTGACGAGGATGTCTATGTTTCACCTGTTTTTATAAGAAGATTTAACCTTAGAACAGGGGACAAGGTTACAGGCCAGGTAAAAAAGAATGTTAGTGAGGACAAGTACCGGGCCCTAATCTATGTAGAGGAAGTTAATGGGCTTAAAGGGGACAAGGCCATCCACAGAAAGAACTTTAATAACATGACCCCCATCCACCCTAGGGAGAGACTGGTTCTAAGTTACAACCAGATTGAGCTGTCCACTAGGTTAATTGACCTAATTTCTCCTCTAGGAAGAGGCCAAAGGGGTCTTATTGTGGCTCCCCCCAAGGCGGGGAAAACCATCCTCCTCCAAAATGTAGCCAAGAGTATAGAAAAAAACTATCCAGAAGTAGAGGTAATTGTTCTTCTTATAGATGAGAGGCCAGAGGAAGTCACCGAAATGAAAAGGTCAATTAGGAGTGATGTTATCTACTCCACCTTTGATGAGCCCCCTTCAAACCACATAAGAGTGGCTGAGCTGGTCCAGGAAAGGGCCATGGCCCTAGCTGAGATGGGCAAGGATGTGGTCATTCTTTTAGACTCCATAACCAGGCTGGCCAGGGCTTATAACCTGGAAACCACTCCCTCGGGAAGGACTCTGAGTGGGGGGATTGATCCCGCGGCCCTTCACCTTCCAAAGAAGTTCTTTGGAAGGGCTAGAAAACTTGAGGAAGGTGGTTCAGTAACCATCCTGGCCACAGCCCTCATTGAGACAGGTTCTAGAATGGATGATGTTATATATGAGGAGTTTAAGGGTACAGGTAATATGGAACTTGTATTAACTAGAAATCTAGCTGAGAAGAGGATTTTCCCAGCTATTGACATTGGTAAGAGTGGAACAAGAAGAGAGGAACT
>LFTD01000013.1 GCA_001512625.1 Clostridiales bacterium DTU036
TAGATGCTAATCTAGTAGATTATTTACCCCAAGGATTAGAGTTTGTCAGTGTTAAATCAGTTCATAAGCTATTAGTTGATTCAAATGGTGGCCTCACAACTGGTGCCGTTCTTAGTATTCCAATATTTACTCTAAGCGATGATGACAAAATAGTTTCTATACCCCTGGGTGACCTTAATGGAGAAGCGAGAAGAGTTGTAATTGTCACAAGGGTAAAACCAGAGTATGGATCAGGAAATCAAACCTTTATAAACGAGGCACAACTTTTTAGCGGTGAGGATCCTACGAGTGAAAAAGTTGACGCCACTGAAGAAATTTTTAGGGTTACTGGAATTGAAAAGACTGTATCTTCATCAGTTAGCCCTATAACATGGACTATCTCATACCGCGGTAATGGGGAAGATGAAAATTCTGTAATCGATATCGTGGATGAGTTTAGTTTTTTGGATAGCGACGAATTTGAAACCGATGAAATAATGCTTCATTTAGTTGCAGAAAGTGCCAAGCTTGGCAACGATCTAATAGATGACAATAAAGTAGTAATAGATTCAACCAATAGTAAAAAAATCACTTTCACAGGTATGCCTAATGCACCGGGAAAGTTGTACACAATTACCTTTCAAACCAGTGTTGCCTATGGCCCTGGCACCACTAATACCTCTTATAAGATAAAGAACACTGCATCTCAAGGAGATAATAATAGTACGGTATATAAAGCTGTTACTCGCAATAAGAGCTTTGAAAAAGAATATGGTAGAATTTTTCCTGAAAATGGCAAGACCATGGTGGAATGGGAAATAACCATAAACCAAAATAGTGAGAACTGGTCAGAGGCGGAACTCAGGGATTATATACCAGAAGGCTTTACCTTCATAAGAGCTGAAAAAGATGGATCATCCTTACCTACAAGTGTAGGAACTGATGATGAAGGCAATGAATATATTAAGATTCCACTCGCTGGACCAATCACAAGTCCTACAGAAATTAAAATAATAACTGAGTTAACTAGTCCAAATGACGAAATATTTGATGATCTAGCAACTGGTGTAATTGAAAATAAGGCCGTACTTGGCTGGAAATATAGCACAGATGGTGCTATTGGACCTCAACCCGGAGGCTCATCAGGCGTTGGTGGACCAGGTACTCAACCTGGGGGAACTGGCGGCTATTCAGGTTGGTACTGGGGCGAATTTGGTGGTAAGTTTTCTACAGATAAGTTAAAAGTAACCATTAGTAAGAAAGCTGTTAGTGCTGGTTCTAATGGCACTGTAACTGACCATACTTCGAATAGGCTTACTTGGGAAACAGAAGTTACCACTTATGTTGGAAGCTTAGTTAACCATTCTGTAGTCGATACTTTAACTAGTAATAACCACAGCTATGATACGACATCATTTAAAATTGTATTCCCAGATAGTACTGAGCGCACACTGCAACAAGGAGTGAATTTTATAGAAGTTGGGGGCAATTTAATACTAGAATATAATTTAGTATTTACTACTGATAGTGCAGGTGTTAAAGGCTTTGCCCTAACGCTCATTAATGGATCTATGATAGCTAATGACACCTATAATAACTTTAAGCTACAGTATGACACAACATTTGTGTTAAGCGGGTTAGAGGAAAAAACAAACAACACTTTTACCAACCAAGTTGACCTTAATGATAGTGATGACAACAAGCTTGTAGGTGCTAATGCTAGCCAGAAGCTACTCAAAAGAGTTTCAGAAAATGGATACAAGAAGGGTACATTTGATTCGAGCGATAGGACTATTAAGTGGGCAGTTGAACTGAACCATAAGGGTAAATCTATTGCGGCGAATAAGACCATAGAAGATATTTTAGCAAACAATCAGGAGTATGTTCAAGGATCAGTCAAGCTTTATAGGACTACTTTAAATGCAAATGGCACCCTGAATACAACTGATAAAATACCGTTAAATGAAGGCGAAGGTGGATTTTATGACCTGAGCTTTGAAGATACTCCAGGGAAGAAGATGGTAATAACATTCAATGAAAACTTTAATTATCCTCTTATCCTAGAATATGAAACAAAAGCCATAGGAGTGTCTACAGAAAATTATAGCAATACTATACAATTTAATGGGAAAAGTTATACTGATACGGTAAAACACACGAAACACAATGACTTTATAGATAAGAACAACCTAGCCTCTCGAATCTTTTTGGGAGAGGAACTAGATTGGGAGATTAGAATAAATGATAGTCTTTCAAAAATAGAAGGATTTGAGCTTACAGACAATCTTGGTGGAGAGGAGGATGTTCTTTTACTTCTGGGTAAGCCAGAAATTCGTAAGCTAGCTAATCCAAGCCAAACATGGGATAGTGCAATAGATGTTACTGATGACTTTATTTTTTATGAACTCGATGGAGGTGGATTTAAACTTGAGATAGGTACTTTAGACCCCAATGTTTATATTATTAAATATAAGACCATCGTATTAAAAGTTGGTACATTTACTAATATTGTCACAATTGCGTTTGGTGATGAAACAAAGACTGGTGATTCAACTTTTACATCTGCAAAAAGGTCAGGAGGAGGTGCCTCTGGAGAACTTGCTCCAAATGAGCTAGCCTTAATCGTGAATAAGGTTAAAAAGGGAACTAGAGATCTAATTACTTTACCAGCGAAATTCAAATTATTTACTGATGTTGAACTGGGTAATGGTAACACACATGTAGTTGAAGACCCAGATGTTTACACAACAGTGAACGGTGTGATTAGCGGTATTGTTTTAGTGATTGACCCCAATAGATCATATTACCTTGAAGAAGTTGATCCTCCGACAGGATATCAACCCATTTCAGGTGAGATATCCATAAATTACGAGGATGTAAATTCTGATTTAATAGAGATAAGTGAAGATGGAAAAGTAGTCACGCTGTATGTAGAGAATGAAAAAGAGACCATTGACATACCTGTAGAAAAGAAATGGGAAGGTGGGCCATCAAAGGCAGACCTCGAGCTGGAGATAAACCTAACTCGTGAGAGTATCGTAGGAGATGAGGATAATCCAGATGCGGATCCAACCATAGTAAAAGATCCTGTTTTTTCTGACACTATAATACTGGATAATAATGATCCATCCTGGATTGGTGAATTTACTAATCTAGATAAATATGACGATGAAGGCAATCTTTACAATTATATTGTTGAAGAAGGTGGTTTAAAAGATTCGGATGGCAATACTGTTAATATCTATACAACTTCAGGACCTGTATTAAATGATGAAGGTGTCTATGTAATAACCAACACCTACAACATTCCCACAGGAGATATATCAGCATCTAAAACCTGGGCCAACGGCGAAACTAAGTGGGTAGATATATGGTTCCAGCTATATAGAGAGATCTCTGACGAGGCGCCAGAGGCAGTGGGTAATCCTGTTAAGGTGGATAAACCAGTAGGTGAAGTAAATAATACCACAGTTGTAAATCCAAGCATTTGGGAAGGTCTTGAACTAACTGATAATGATGGAAATGACTATATCTATACTGTAGAAGAGGTAGATGAGGATGGTGAACCACTAGTCCTTGAGAATTTTGTTGCCACCTATAATGTTGATGAAGAGGGTGTACTAAATGTAACTAACACCTACGAAATACCAACTGGAGAAGTTAAGGCAACTAAAAAATGGGTTAATGGCGAAACTGTTAGGGAAACTATTTGGCTAAAGCTTTATAGATCCTTAAATGAAGATGGCGAGGATAATGAAGCAGTAGATGTTGAGCTTGCAGAGTTAGCTCCTGTAGATGGTAAAGATAATTATGAAGCTATTTGGACAAAAGTTGATTTAACAAATAACAGAGGTGAAGCATATTACTTCTTTGTTAAAGAGGTTGATGTAGAAGGTAATCTACTAGACCTAGAGAATTTCAATACCTCCTATGATATAGAAGAAAAACTTGTAACCAACACCTATGTTATTCCAAAGGGAGACATAGAAGCATCTAAAACCTGGGTTAACGGTGAGGCTCAGCGAGTAGACGTGTGGTTCCAACTGTATAGGAAAATTTCTGGCAAAACAGCTAGAAGGGTTGGAAATCCAGTTAAGGTTGATAAACCAGCTGCTGGAGTTGATCATATATTAGTAAATCCAGCGGTATGGAAATCTTTGGATCTTACAGATATTCATGGAAATGACTATATCTATACTGTAGTAGAAGTGGATAGTAGAGGTAGACCACTAAGGCTAGAAAACTTCAATACCACCTATGGAGAAGATGGATTAAGTGTAACCAACACCTATGAGATTCCTAAAGGGGAAAAAAGTGCTGAAAAGATTTGGATTGATGGTCAAAAGCTTCGTCAAAAGGTTTGGTTCCAACTCTATAGATATTTGGATGTAGATGAGCACAATAACCCAGTAGACGCTAAAAAAGTTGAGGATCCAAAACTAAGCGGCCCTGTAGGTGGAAGAGATAGATATACTCTAATCTGGAATCCAGTTGAGCTAACAGATGAGCAAGGAAACTATTATAAATTCTTTGTTAAAGAAGTTGGTGAGGATGGAAATACACTTAGGATTGAGAACTTTACTACTACCGAGCGTGGTCTTAAGGTAACCAATAAGTATGTAAGTCCTCTGGAGGATAAGGAAGCTACCAAGGTTTGGAAGGATGGGGAAGCTGTCAGAGAAACAATCTGGTTCCAGCTATATAGAAATATTAAAGGTGGAAAATCAGTAGCTGTTGGAAGAGCTAAAAAACTTGACCCTCCTGCAGAAGGTGAAAATAGTGTAAGTGTTGTATGGGACTCACTAGAGAAGACCGATAAACAAGGCAATCCATATATCTATACTGTAAGAGAAGTAGATAAGAATGGTAAGCCTCTAACCCTTAAGAATTTTGAGAAGACAGAGTCAGGTTTAGAAGTAACCAACAAGTATGTAATACCCAAGGGCAAGGTTGAGGCAAATAAGACCTGGATAAACGGTAAACTTGTTAGAGAAACCATCTGGCTAAAACTCTATAGGTCTGTAAAGGGTGGCGAGCTAGAGGAAGTAGATGTTCCACTACAAAAGATAGATCCAGTTCGAGGAAAAGACAGCTACGATGTCTTCTGGAGAAATGTTGAGCTAACTAATTCCCGAGGTGAGAAGTATAGCTTTGTGGTTAAAGAAGTTGATGAACATGGAGAACCACTAAGGATTGAAAACTTTATTACCACAGAACGTGGCTTAAAAGTGACCAATAAGTACAAGATTCCTTTAGAAGATAAAGAGGCTACTAAGATCTGGAAGGATGGGGAAGCTGTCCGTGAAACAGTCTGGTTCCAACTATATAGAAATATTGAAGGTGGAAAATCAGTAGCTGTTGGAAGAGCTAAAAAACTTGACCCTCCTGCAGAAGGTGAAAATAGTGTAAGTGTTGTATGGGACTCACTAGAGAAGACCGATAAGCATGGTAATCCATATATTTATACAGTAAGAGAAGTAGATAAGAATGGTAAGCCACTAACCCTAGAGAACTTTAAGAAGACAGAGTCAGGTCTAAAGGTAACCAATAAGTATGTAATACCCAAGGGCAAGGTTGAGGCAAATAAGACTTGGGTTGACGGTAAACTTGTTAGAGAAACCATCTGGCTAAAACTTTATAGATCTGTAAAAGGCGGTAAACTAGAGGCAGTAAATGTTCCCTTAAAGAAGGTGGATCCTGTGCTAGGAAAAGACAGCTATGATGTCTTCTGGGACAATGTTGAGTTAACCAATTCACGAGGTGAGAAGTACACTTTCACAGTTAAGGAAGTTGATAAACATGGAAAACCACTAAGTGTTGAGAACTTTAAGAAGACAGAGTCTGGTCTCAAGGTAACTAATAAGTACAAGATTCCTTTAGAAGATAAGGAAGCCACTAAGATTTGGAAGGATGGGGAAGCTGTCCGTGAAACAGTCTGGTTCCAGCTCTATAGAAATGTTAAGGGTGGAAGTCCAGAGCCTGTTGGAAAGATTAAAGAACTAAATCCCCCAGCAGCAGGTAAGAATAGCGTAAGTGTAGTATGGAAATCACTAGAGAAGACCGATAAGCATGGTAATCCATATATCTATACAGTAAGAGAAGTAGATAAGAATGGTAAGCCGCTAACCCTTGAGAACTTTGAGAAGACAGAGACAGGTCTAAAGGTAACCAATAAGTATGTAATACCCAAGGGCAAGGTTGAGGCCAATAAGACTTGGGTGGACGGTAAACTTGTTAGAGAAACCATCTGGCTAAAACTTTATAGGTCTGTAAAGGGCGGTAAGTTAGAGGCAGTAAATGTTCCATTAAAGAAAGTGGATCCTGTTTTAGGAAAAGACAGTTATGATGTCCTCTGGGACAATGTTGAGTTAACCAATTCACGAGGTGAGGAGTATACTTTCACCGTTAAAGAAGTAGACATTAAAGGTAATCCACTGAAGCTTAAAAACTTTACTACCACTGAGCGTGGACTTAAAGTGACTAATAAGTACAAGGCTCCATTAACAAATATCAGCGCAACCAAATTTTGGAAGGGTGGAGAAGCAGTCCGTGAAACAGTCTGGTTCCAGCTTTATAGAAATGTTTATGGTGGAAGACCAGAGCCAGTTGGTAAAATCTTAGAAGTAAAGGTACCAGCAGAAGGCTTTGATATGTCTATGGTTACCTGGCCACTTTTAGAAGCTACCGATAAAAATGGAGCACCCTATTTCTATTCAGTAAGGGAAGTTGATAAATTTGGTAGGCCACTGACGCTAACCAATTTCAAGAAGACTGAATTTGGCCTGAAAGTAACAAATGAGTACGAAATTCCTACAGGTAAGGTTAGAGCAGAGAAGATCTGGGTTAACGGCGAATCTGTTAGAGAAACAATCTGGTTAAAACTATACAGAACTCTAGATGGTGGTGAGCTAGAGGCAGTAAATGTACCACTTCAAGAATTAGTTCCAGTTGCGGGTCAGGACAACTACCAAGCAATTTGGGAAGATGTAGAACTTACAAATTCTCGTGGTGAGGACTATACTTTCTCAGTAAAAGAAGTTGATATAGATGGTGAAGATCTAAATCTTGAAAACTTTGATAAGATTGAAGAAGGAAATACTGTTACCAACATCTATGTTATCCCCAAGGGAGGGGCAACAGCAGCTAAAGTTTGGATAGGTGGACCAGAGGCTAAACCTGATATTTGGTTCAAGCTTTATAGAAACCTTGATGAGTCAGATGAAGCGGGTTGGGAAGTGGTTCCTGGAGTTGATTTGCTAAAACTAGCAGATGGCCTAGATGAAGTAACATTTACTGATCTTGAGGTAACCGATGAGCAGGGCAATCCATATTTCTTCAAAGTACAGGAAGTGGATGAACTGGGTCAAGACTATACACCAGATAATTATGAAAAGACCGAAGAAGGACTTTTTGTAACCAATCAATATGTCAGTCCACTAATTGATGTGACTGCTACAAAGATTTGGAAGGGTGAAGCTGGAGCAAGACCTACTGTATGGTTTAAACTCTTTAGAAATATTGAAGGAGAAGAACCAGAAGCCGTTGATGTAGAGATTATAGAACTATCAGATGGTACCCTAGAAGTTGTTTGGGAAGATCTTGATAAGACGGATGCCAAGGGTGATGAGTATATTTACTCTGTTAAGGAAGTTAATAAAAACGGTGAAGACTTCGTTCCAGCCTACTATGTTAAGAAGGAAGGTTTACTAGAGGTCACCAACACCTTAATTGAAGAACCTAGCCTTAAAGTAGATAAGCTCTTGGAAGGAAAGAAACTCAAGAATAAGGAGTTCAGCTTTGGTCTCTATAATGAAGAGGGTGAACTAGTTAAAGAAGTTAACAACGACGCTAAGGGTCTGGTGGACTTTGGAAGTATTAAGCTTGAAGAAAGTGGAGTCTACAAGTTTACCATCCTTGAAATGAAGGGCAAGAATAAAGAGATTGTCTATGATGGTAGGACAATTCATGTTACAATCTCTGTCGATGATGAGGGTAGAGTAGAAGTTGTATATGCTGATGAAGCGGGTAAAGTTCTAGATAAACCAGTTTTTGTTAATAAGTACGATAAAGAAAAAGATAAAGACAAAGACAAAGATAAGGATAAAGAAGAATTACCAAAAACAGGTATGAATAACCCAACATCATTACTAGGAATTGGTGGAATATTCCTACTGATGGGCTTCTACGCACTCAGAAGAAAAAGAGCCTAATTATTAATTAATCTTTGCGAGGGAGTTATCTTTTTTAGATAACTCCCTTTTTCGTTGTGCGCCCTTGATTTGACGCTTGAAAGATTTGAGTCGGGTTGTTGGGGTTTATATAGACGAGAATGATATATGCATAAAATGACAAAATGAGTAAGTAATTAAATTGTTTTTTAGAGGGCAACAACCTTCTTTTTTATAAAACCAGATTATGTCTTGGAGTAAATAAGTAAAGAAACGGAGAAGGTCTTCGCATTCCAAGGGATATTCTCCTGCAAGTAGCAAATAATTATGCTGAGCCTTACAACGAGATAATAATATAGAGAGTCAGATAAAGAGTGGTTTTGCAGTTTATCAATAAGAAAATCAGATATTTTTAGTATCTATTTATTCAGATTATCCTGATCAACTCGTATATTTATTGAATTTGAATCGGTGAAACGCAATGGATTTGTGCTGAATTACTAGCCTATATTGGCCAATCTGTCTACTAAAAAGAGTATGGACTATATATAAATTTAACAGAATGTCTTAACAATATAATACATAAAAATAAATACTTTAATAAAAAAAAGACATGAAATCCTGGACTGAACATGTCCTTATGTTATATAATATAACACAAGAATAGTTCAGATACATCCTAACAGGCTGTTCAAAAAAACCAGGCGGGGAAGGTGTTATATGGTTAATTAATTATATCACCTTTTATTATTGGAAAAATGATTGCTGACTATCAGAGAATTTGGAGGTTGTCTTGAAAAAAAGAATAATTGTTTTGTTAATGGCTTTATTTTTAATTTTAATCAGTCCCTTTGTTAATAAGCAAGCGCTAGGCCTTGAGAAGGAGTTTTCAAGTGGATCAACTGATATTTTAGGTAGTGGAGACTCACAATTGTCTGCTCAAGCCGATGCACATGTTACTGGTCTTGAAGATACTGGAGCTGGCTCAGAGGATCTAAATGACGGAGGTGATGAAGGGGTCGACGAAGACTCTAGTAATGATGGTGTTGAAGATAATGGAGATAGTAATCAAGGTGATGATGAAGGTGGAGAAGAATCTGGAAGTACAGAAAGCGGCTTTCTTGAAACTGAAGAAGGATTAGTTTTTATAAATGAAGATGGCGAAAGGCACATTGGGTGGCTTTTTTTAGATGACACCTATTACTTTGATGAATATGGAATTGCCCAAAATGATTGGGTTATGATAGAAGACAACTGGTATTATTTTGGCTTGCAAGATTATAGGATGATAAAAGGTTGGTTGCATTTATCTTCTGTAAGTTACTACCTCGATGAAACAGATGGAGTTATGCAAAAGGGGCTCCGGGAAATTGAGGGTAAATGGTATTATTTTAACCCGGGCGGAACTATGGCCAAGAATTGGAAGAAAATCGATGAGAAATGGTATTATTTTAATTCTGTAGATGGGACCATGATTCGAGGAGAATGGCTGAAGCACGGCTCTAAATGGTACTTTTTAGATAAAGAAGGAGTAATGGTAGAGGGCTGGAAAACTCAGGGTGGTAAATTATACTATCTAACACCTGGTAGCGGTGTAATGTATTCAGCGCGATGGCTCTATAAAGATAAGGAATGGTATTATTTTAACACAAGTGGTAGCATGGCCAAAGGGTGGAAGCAAGTTAGTGGTAGCTGGTATTACCTTAATCCTGAAACCGGAAGAATGCACAAGTCAGAATTCTTAAAACAGAATCAAAGAACCTACTATCTAAATTCTACTGGAAGGATGCTCGAAGGTTGGGGAAAATTCAACGGCAAATGGTATTATTTTAGTCCAGGCAGTGGAAGAATGGCCGAGGGCCTTATTAAAGATAAGGGTGTTTATTACTTTTTGAACAGTCGTGGAGAGCTTATATGGAGTGTGAAGAATAACCACTGGTATGTTGAAAACTCCTCCAGAAATGGTAGTGCTCGAAGTAGGATAATCATTATATCTGAAAGTGAACAAAAGCTTTGGGTTTATGATAACGGTAGAGTTTTATTTCAAACCGATGTAGTGACAGGTAATCTAAGGCTTGGCTATCCTACGCATAAAGGCAACTTTTATGTTATGACTAAAGAAAGAAACATCTATCTGGCAAACTGCAATAGATACGGATACTGCTGGAATGTTCCAGTTTCCTACTGGATGCAGTTTAATAGCTTAGGAATGATAGAGGGAATCCATGACTCTTCAAGGGAAGTATTTGGTGGTGATGTCTATAAGACCGATGGCAGTTATGGCTGTGTTAATGTGCCACCGGCTGTCATGGGCCAACTTTTTAACTTATCAAGAGTAGGCATGGGTGTTTATGTGTATTAAAAGAGTCATTTTTCGTCAATAGGATTTAATCCTTCATTATTGAACCTGAACATATTAAAAGAAGCTTAAAAATGCTTTAAAATTTCGAGAACGGTTATATATCAAGATATATTCTAAATATCTTAGTTGAAACCTTTTTGAGTAACAGACTAGTTTTAGAGCAAAACTAGTCAAATGCATCTATGAACTCCCTTCTATTTCTTTCATAAGTAAAAGGGGGAATCAGCTAACTTTTTTATTATTAACTAGTTATAAATGCGTTTTATACAAGAAGGTTTTTCAAAAAAAGGAGGTGTGTCCATGTTCTCGAAATTTTTCTCTCGTTTAGGTACTTCTCAATCTCGAAATAACAGTTATAACACAAATGAAAGCACCAAGAGGGTTGCAAGATCCCTAGGCAGTTTAGTATTGGTCTTTGCCTTAGTAATAGGTCTGGTCTTGTCTTCCTATGGTGCTAGTTTTGCTGCAGGGGAATTTAATATTGCTTTTACTTCGGACATGCATGATACTCCAAATAACCTATCGACGTGGTTAGATAATGTTGGGGTATCACAGCTAGACAGAATGATTTTTGGGGGAGAC
>LFTD01000100.1:0-1344 GCA_001512625.1 Clostridiales bacterium DTU036
AAAAAAAGAAGGACCTGCCTTCTTTTATAAATCCATATCATTGAGTAGGTCCCTTAGATTCCTAAGCTCCTCTTCACTAAGGGTAATCCCCTTACCCATCTTTTCTCCATCTGGGGCCCAGTCTCTAAGATCATACTTAGCTTCCCTATCATTCCAGCTTATTAACTTAAGTTCCTTAGTCCAGCCTGCCGATGACTGGGATAGCTGGCCATAGCTCTTTAGCACATCATAATTAAAACTCATCTTCATAGTCTCCTTACATTTACTCTTCCTCTAATTATCCAGATGGCTGGTCTTCCCTTATAATCAGCCTTCTTTGCTAGACCCTGGCCACAGCTGGGGCATAGAAGCTCTCCTTCTACCTTGTCAAGATCCATTTCACTAGCTAGAATCCTGTGAAGCTGCATCTTAATAAGGTTTCCCCTACCCGCTTTTTCATAGATGGCAAAGGGAGCCTTACAAAAGGCACAGGAAACCTCCTGATAAAAGGAATTCTTTGTTTTTTTATAATGAGGATTTTTACACCTAATTGCTGCCTCCAATTTCTAGCCTAAAAACCAGCTTTAAAACCTTTCTTCTTATACTGATCCCTCTAAATTTATAAACTAGAACTACCTATTAGTACTCCTCCCTTTGCCAGACCAGTATTCCCTCAATATAGGTCCTAGCTATGGAGCCCTTGTAGCTAAGGGGCTCACCATTTAGTACTAGAAAGTCTGCATCCTTTCCTACCTCTAAGGAGCCAACCCTATCATCTATATTTAGTACTTGAGCCGGAGTAATGGTTAGGGCTTCAAGAGTTGCTTCAAAGGGTAAGCCATATTTATGGCAAACTGCTCCATAGTGCAGTAGGTATTTACAGTTTAGGAAGGGATGGTCTGACATCAGACAAACCCTGACTCCCTTATCATAAAGTAGAGCTGGGTTTCTATCTGTATAGTTTGCAGTCTCAAGCTTACTTTTAGAGGTAAGGCCAGGTCCTAGCATACAAGTTGCCTTTTTCTCACCCAGATAATCAGCAATTAGGTGGCCATCAGTAGCATGCTCTATAGAGTAGTCTAACCCAAATTCTTCACAAATCCTAATAGCAGTTACTATATCATCGTGTCTGTGGGCATGGACCCTAAAGGGGATTTCTTTATTTAGAGCCATAAGACCTGATTCTAGGTTTAGATCAACCTTAAAGGGCTTACCAGTTGACTCTGCCTTCTTCTTTTCCAGACCATAGGCCTGAGCCTCCTTAAAGTAGTTTCTGATTATAGCTGCAGTCCCCATCCTAGTTGTTGGAGAGTGGCCCTGGCTTCCATGGGCTCTTTTAGGATTTTCTCCCACGGCTCCCTTAAG
>LFTD01000100.1:1434-3133 GCA_001512625.1 Clostridiales bacterium DTU036
GCCCTGATCTCCCCTGTTACTGGTCTGACACTTTCATTTCCATCGTAGCCGGGAGCTCCTTCACCATCCCCCCACATTCCTACATGGGAGTGGGCATCTATAAGGCCTGGCATAAGAACCTTGTCTGAAAAATCTACTAGCTCAGTATCCTCTTCAACTACAAGGTTCTGGCCAATTTCCACAATTTTTCCAGAACTATCAACCTTCATCATAGCGTTTTCTAATGGCTCTCCCACAACAGGGTATATTTTGGCGGCTTTAAAAACTCGCATTATTTTATCTTCCTTTCATATACAATCTCACCATCTATAATGGTCATATCTACAAAGCTTGTAAATTCTAAAGGATTATCTGACCAAAGAACTAGGTCTGCATCCTTGCCAACTTCTAAGGAACCAACCCTATCTGCCACACCTATATGCTGGGCGGGAGACAGTGTCAGGGCCCTGAGAGCTTCCTCATCTGAAAGGCCCCACTGGGTTGCTATACTAGCCGTTAGCATAAGATTTCTTCCATCAACTACAGGATGGTCAGTAATAAAGCAAAAGGGGACACCCTCCCTAGCAAGGACGATTGGAGTCTTAAAATCCCTATTTTTATTTTCGAGTTTAGAAGCGTAGTGCATGGTGGGTCCTATAGCACAGTGGACCCCAGCTTTTTTTATAAGGTCCTTGACCAAATAACCATCTGTTATATGCTCTAATACAAAGTCCACATCAAACTCACTACAAATCCTAATTGCAGTTGCTATATCATCATGTCTATGGCAATGAATCATTAGAGGCAGCTCTTTATTAATCACGGGCAGTAGGGCTAAACTAAGCTCATCTTCTTTTAGTGCCTCTTCACTGCCTAGACTATTTGCATACTCCTTGGCCTTTTGTAGAGTTCCCCTTAAAAGGGCAGCAGAGCCCATCCTGGTGGAGGGACTTTTTTTATTATTTCCATAGTAGGACTTGGGATTTTCACCCAGGGCAACCTTGACCCCAATTGGGTCCCTTAAAATAGCCTCATCTACTATTATGCCTCTGCATTTAAGGGCTAGACCTGTACCCCCAATAATATTTAAACTACCAGGTAGTATTCCCACAGTGGTTATACCTGATTCTCTAAACTCTTCAAAGGACAAGTCTAGCATGTTGATTCCATCCCTGACACTGGTAGTCGGTGACAGAGGATTACTAGCTTCGTTGCCATCTACTCCCATAGGTCCTACGCCGCTTTCATTTAGGCCTAGGTGGGTATGGGCATCTATTAGGCCTGGTGTTAAAATCCTGGCTTGGCCCTCAATTATTCTAGAGGCCTTAGATAGGTCCAGATCTTTTCCAAGAGCCTTTATTTTCCCTTCCTCAATAAGGATGCTGCCTCCTTCAATCCTCCCCTGTGAGACAGTCTCCAGGGTAACATTTTTTATAGCTAACATTTATATCCTCCCTTAAAAGTTCAATCAGTATATTTAGGTAATAGTAGGCTTTTTCAAGCCTACCTTCATATTATATACTAAAAACGAATATCTTTTTGCGATTTAACCTTCCTATCATGCAAACTTAATGTTTGCTTTTTGCTTATTAGACTAGGTTTTACTATCCCAAAGAAAAGACCCCTAGTCTCCTAGAGGCCTAAATAACATCATCTTCTCAATTATATTTCCTCAAGTATATCTGCTTACAACGAGCATATCTAAATAAACTAACTGTTT
>LFTD01000100.1:3150-3770 GCA_001512625.1 Clostridiales bacterium DTU036
TCTACTTCTATAATCCTATAGTCAAGGCCTTCAATCATCTCCTTAACCA
Organism: Clostridiales bacterium DTU036; assembly: GCA_001512625.1. Taxonomy (GTDB): domain Bacteria; phylum Bacillota; class Clostridia; order Peptostreptococcales; family Acidaminobacteraceae; genus DTU036. The sequence goes on from LFTD01000100.1 coordinate 3,200, forward strand.
AGGGATAGCCCTTAGGAACAAAGACGTAGCCATTTATCCAAAGGCTATTGGCTCCATAGGATTCAGCTTCCGGTATCTGATGTCTTTTAAAAACTCCAAACCTCTTATCTTCAAGAAACTCTCCTGAAATAAGAAGATTATTCTTATCAAGATAGTTGACCCCGCTCTTGAGGTGGAGCATCTCTTTAAGCTTCACAACCTCACCATCGTAACCATAGCTTCTTATAATCTCTATAAACTGCCTGGCTCCCTCTTCTTTGGTTCTTTCAGACAAGCCAACATAGAAGTAATCATCCACCATCATAACGTCTCCCCCATCAAGACTCCCTGGAGCCTCTATTCTCTCCACCCTATTAAAGAGAGTTTCTAGGATTTCCAGCATATGGATTTTTTCTCCATTTCTTGAAGGAGCCCCAGGGTTTGCTAAAATGGCCATCCTATCAGTAAGAACTGCTGTATCCTCTACAAAGCCAGGAATCCGGATAGGCTTCTAAAGCCTCCAGTTCCAGGACCTTAAGCCCTGCCTTTTTTAGGGCTTCAACATAGGCCTGGTGCTGGACCAGGGCCTTCT
>LFTD01000100.1:3842-6086 GCA_001512625.1 Clostridiales bacterium DTU036
CCAGTCCATCAGGGCTGGAGTGGTCTCATAGAGATCCTTTTTATAAACCCTTTCAGTTCTTTTATAAACATCCTTGCCCCAAGGGCCTAGGTTTAAGACAGCCATGGAGAGCTTCTTTGACTTGTCCAGTGGCATGTAATAGCCATCCCTCCAGAGCAGCATGTTATAATCCATAAACCGAATGTTCTCACTATCCTCGAGAAAGAGTGCATAGCTAAGGTCAGATATACCCATGTAGTAGTTTTCTAGGTCTAACTTTTGCTTTAGCTCTCTACGGGAGTAGACCTGAAGTTCATAAACCAGCTCATCTACTTCAGCTGCAAAGTCCCCTAAAAACCTATTATTAACATTGGGATAGTAGGGCGGGGCCAGGCCCAGCACAACTATAGGGCCTTCTTCATTCACATAGGCTAGGGTCTTTTCCACAACCTTAGTTGCTGATTCAGGCCTTGATATATCTGCTCCCAGTTCATCTAAAAGCTGCCTATAGGCTAAAAGAAAACTCTCTCCTGAGTCTCTTAAAGCCTGGCTGTAAAGCTCACCGTAGGTTAATTGTTTTACCTGCCAAGCCAGATGTGTAAGTTTCTCTCCGGATATTTCCTCGTATTTTTTAAGGCTGGCCTCAATATCTTCTTCTACTGACTTTATTGCCTCGCCAATGATTCTCTCAAGTACTTTAAAGACCTGGCTAGGAGTCCTATTAAGGGTCAAGATGTTCATGTAACCTACGCCAGCTGGAGCCAGGGAAACATCATAACTTGTCTTTCTATCCCTCAAGTAAAGCCAGCTAGCAGGTGGGGTTGTTGTCTTACCAACCCTCTCCATAAAGTATTCCTCTCCTTGGGTCCTCCTAACAATCTCTGATAGAAGAACCAATGGATTAAAGCCTGTAAAAACTTCTGAAGCGTGACTAAGGCTACCTTTAACATATATAAGTGGCATGATTTTTCCCACAGATCCATCATGGATAAGGGGCCTATACTCATGCTTTCTTTCGTGGGGCTGGCTATTTAGCATAAGAAAATAATCTAGGTCTTCCCTTTGAGCTAGCTCCTCCATAAGTAGGAGGGCTGCCCCCATACCTGCCGATAGATTTGCTTCATCGGGCAGGGCCAAAAAGAGGATGTTACCCTCTAGTTCTTCTCTACTATAGTCTTCAAAGAGGGCCATCTGAATAGCAGCTCCAGCCCTCATATCAGCTAGAGCCCGGCCAAAGAGCCAGTCTCCACTCTCCAGGTCCTCTCTAGCCTCATCTGAAAGGCTGCTAATTCTAGCCCTTAAAAGCTCCTCCATCTTATTCGAATCCCAGGCCTTGTCGCTTAACTCCTCAAGGTCAAACATGTCACTGTGGTGGATTAGAACCAGGGTCTTTGGTCCCCTCCCCTTAATCAGGGCCCAGGGCACCTTTCTTTCAAGCTTGTCCCCCTCAATATCATAAAGGCCATAGTTGGAAGGCCTCTTACTAAAGTACTCCATAGAGGAAAACCAGTCTACAAAATAGTCCTGGGCCTTATTTTCCAGCGGGGTATTTGTTGGCGTTCTTAGGGCCATATAGTCATTTAGATGTTTTTCTATCCTTGCTTTCAAATCCATTGGAGCCCCCTTACTTATTTAACATAGTTTAAATCTCCATATTAGTTGATGGCAGTATTAGCCTCTTCTAGTATTGAATTAACAGATAGGTTGAAGGATATTTGCTAGGTCAAGTCAAGTACCTAGCTTGTAACTCCCCCCCCGTCTAAACGGGTCAACTAATCTATTAAACCAGGTCCTGGCTTTTTTTAAGAAGCTAAAGAGCTCGCTTTCCACTAGATACCTTGAATAAAATCCTCTGGCTGGTCTCTCCTAGCTTCAGAGTATCCACCCTATGGATGTTGAGGCAGTAGGCCCAGCCCTTTATCTGAAAAGCCCTAATTTTTAAGAGCTCAGCAAGCTTTATCCCTCCCCTCAAAATACTCTTCCTTTGCTAGGAGGATTTTCATTGCTCCTAGAACCAGCTTAAAAAATCTTTGCTTTTTCCCCGCGAGTTTCTTTTTCTTTATTTATACCTATAATCAGGGCAGATTAACAAAGAAGTAAAAAGAAGCCTCACTGAGGCTTCTAAGAATTTAATTAATTACTGTTTCTGGATCATCTTCTATCCTAGGTGTTTTAAAGTTTAAAAAGGCAAAGAGGATGACCATTTATAATGATTACGCGAAACTAGACACATATTTTTAAAAGTAAGTTATGATATAGCTATGA
>LFTD01000018.1:0-9198 GCA_001512625.1 Clostridiales bacterium DTU036
TGCTTAGGGTGACAAAGTCATTTGTCTCTCAACAGTGACAATATCATTTGTTCTTCATAAAGGGCTCAGGCTCTTTTTTTATGCCTTGACATCTTTTAGTCAGGGTGATATCCTGGATTTAGACACCCCCCCGGGGGTGTAGTATGGAGGAGGTAGTATGAAGGAGAAGTTTGATGTAACAGGCATGACCTGTTCAGCCTGCTCTCTTAGCGTAGAGAAGGCTGTAGAAAAGATGCCCGGAGTTAAATCCGTTAATGTGAACCTGCTGGCCAATAGCATGAGTGTAGAGTTTGATGATGAAGCTATGGATAGTAGAGACGTTATAAAGGCTGTATCCGATGCAGGATACGGAGCCAGTGTCCACTCTAAGACAGGCCAGGTGAAGAGCGAGAGCCAGGTTAATCCGGTGGAAGAAGAAATTAAGGAAATGAAGTTTAGAGTTATTGTATCCTTTATCTTCCTGATTCCACTAATGTACATTTCTATGGGTGGGATGATGGGCCTACCTGTACCTTCCTGGATTGTGGGCCTGGAGAACGCTCTTACCTACGCCTTTTTACAGTTTCTTTTAACCCTACCTGTTATCTATGTAAATAGGAAGTACTACCAGGTGGGCTTTAAAACCCTCTGGCATAGGTCTCCCAATATGGACTCCCTTATTGCGGTGGGTTCAGGGGCAGGCCTAGTCTATGGTATTTTTGCTATTTTTAGGATTGGTTATGGATTGGGTCATGGGGACATGGGCCTAGTGGCCAACTACGCACACGATTTATATTTTGAATCTGCTGCCATGATCCTGGCCCTTATTACTATGGGTAAGCTACTTGAAACAAGGGCCAAGGGCAGGACCTCAGAAGCTATAAGTAAGCTTATGGACCTAGCTCCAAAAGTGGCTACCGTTGTTAGGGATGGATTAGAAGTAGAAATTCCTATTGAAGAGGTTGTTCAAGGGGATATAGTTGTAGTAAGGCCAGGCCAAAGCGTTCCTGTTGATGGACTTATAGTAGAGGGAAGCTCTGCAGTTGACCAGTCTGCCCTTACAGGGGAGTCAATCCCAGTTGAGAAAAATGTTGGAGATAGGGTAATATCCGCTACCATAAATAAGACTGGCTTTTTCAAGTTCCAGGCTGAGAAGGTAGGGGATGACACCACCCTGTCCCAGATAATTCAGTTAGTAGAAGAGGCTTCGGCCTCCAAGGCCCCCATTGCCAAGATGGCAGATAAGATAGCAGCTATCTTTGTACCTGCAGTAATGAGCATAGCTCTTATATCCACCATTGTCTGGCTCCTTCTAGGCCACACCTTTGAGTTTGCCATGTCAATTGGTATAGCAGTGCTGGTTATTTCCTGCCCCTGCGCCCTAGGCCTTGCAACTCCTGTTGCTATAATGGTGGGAACTGGTAAGGGAGCCAGCCACGGAATTTTAATTAAATCTGCCGAAACTCTAGAGACCCTCCATAAGATAGATACAGTGGTCCTTGATAAGACAGGTACTATTACTGAAGGTGAGCCCGTTGTAACTGATATTTTAAGTGATGTTGGTGAGAAGGAGCTTCTTCAAATAGCAGCTTCCTTAGAAAAGCCTTCTGAGCATCCACTAGCTGAGGCTATAGTTAAAAGGGCTGCAGAGGAGGGAGTTAGCCATAAAGAGGTAGGTAACTTTGATGCGATTTCTGGTAGGGGCATTGAAGGAACCATTGATGGCAAGCTCTACCTAGCTGGAAACCTGGCGCTAATGGAGGAAAGGTTGGTAGATGTTTCCAGTTATAGGGATACTTCGGACAGCTTTGCTAGACAGGGTAAGACCCCCCTCTACTTTGCAGATGAAAAGAAGATACTGGGAGTTATTGCTGTAGCAGACGTTGTCAAGCCCACCTCAAGACAGGCCATTGACGCCTTTAAGTCCATGGGAATTGATGTGGTTATGCTAACTGGAGATAACGCTATAACAGCTGAAGCTATAAGAGAAGAGCTCCATATAGATAGGGTTGTAGCTGAGGTTATGCCCCAGGATAAGGAAGAGGAAATTAGAAATATCCAGGCCCTAGGCAAGACTGTTGCCATGGTTGGAGATGGAATTAATGACGCTCCAGCCCTTGCTAGAGCCGATGTTGGAGTTGCTATAGGAGCAGGAACTGATGTGGCTATTGAGTCTGCAGATATAGTTCTTATGAAGAGTGACCTACTTGATGCTGTAACAGCAGTTGAACTAAGTAAGGCTACAATCAAGAATATTAAGGAGAACCTCTTCTGGGCCTTCTTCTACAATACCCTTGGTATTCCCCTAGCTGCTGGGGTCTTCTACAGCGCTTTAGGCTGGAAGCTCAGTCCTATGTTTGGGGCAGCAGCCATGAGTATGAGCTCTGTCTTTGTTGTTACCAATGCTCTTAGATTAAAACTATTTAAGCCTAAGTATGAGAGCCCAGCTAGTTCTGAGGATATAGCCAGTGCTAAAAAGTCTATTGAGGCTGAGCCTGAAGATGATGGATCTATTAAAAAGGTTATTGATATTAAGGGTATGTCCTGAGGCAGCTGTGTTGCCAGAGCCAGTGTGGCTCTAAATGCCATTGAAGGTGTAGAAGCTAAGGTTGATCTTAAAAAGCACCAGGCTGAAGTTAGACTTGATAGGGAGATTGATGAAAAGCTCTTTATTGAGGCCCTTGAAGGGGCTGGCCTAGAATTTGTGTCAATTTCTGATAGATAAATAAGTTTATAAAAAAATGGAGGTAGGAGATGAAAAAGATAATTGAAATTAAGGGAATGAGCTGTAGCCACTGTGAGGCTAGGGCCAACAAGGCACTAAATGCAATTGAGGGTGTAGAGGCCAAGGTCAACCTAAAAAAGAATAATGCAGTTCTCACTCTTGATAGAGAGGTTGATGAAAAGGTAATAGCTGACGCTCTTGAGGAAGTTGCACTTGAGCTAGTGTCAATTTCTGATAAGAAAGGTCTATTTGGATAGTTATGAAATCAGATGTGGCTAAGGTTACTAGGTTATTAAAAACGGCCCGGGGCCAGCTGGATGGGATCCTCAAAATGGTGGAGGATGATAGGTATTGTATAGATATCTCAAATCAGCTTATGGCCACTCAGGCTATTTTAAGAAACATTAATAGGCAGATTCTCCACGATCACTTAGAAAACTGTGTCCAAAAATCCTTTACTGAAGGGGACCAGGAAGAAAAAATCCACGAGATTATGCTGATTATCGACAAGCTTTCAAAATAGGGTTTAGCTATGCTAAACTCTATTTTATTACATAGTTTCTTTTTAATACTAGCCATATGTTTAAGATAAAGCCGTTATTTCGAATTAGTAAAAGGTGCTATAATAGCATTAGTGATATATTCCAAAGGGGGATAAGATGAAAGTAATAATTGCAGAGGACTATGATGAATTAAGCAAAATAGCAGCCCAGCTAATTAAAGAAGAGCTTGATGTTAAGCCTGCCCTTAATTTAGGCCTGGCTACCGGAGGAACTCCTCTTGGTACTTATAAAGAACTCATAAGACTTAATAAAGAGGGTGAGATTGATTTTTCCCAGGTCAAGACCTTTAACTTGGATGAATATGTGGGTCTAGATTCCAAACATCCTTCCAGTTATAGCTACTATATGGAAAGTATATTATTTAGGCATATAAATATAAAAGAGGAAAATACCCATATACCTAAGGGCAATACAAAAAATCTTGAAGAAGAGTGCAAGGCCTATGATAGCTACATAGAAAGAGCGGGAGGCATTGATCTACAGATTTTGGGAATTGGCAGCAATGGCCACATTGCCTTCAATGAGCCGGCAGACCAGCAAAGTCTTGGCACAACAATAGTGAATTTAACTCCCTCAACAATTAAGGACAACTCTCGCTTCTTTGAAAGGATTGAAGAAGTTCCTACTTCTGCAATAAGTATGGGAATAGGTTCTATCCTAAAGGCAAGAAAGCTGCTGCTTCTTATTTCTGGCAAGTCAAAAAGAGAAATAACAAAAAGACTTTTGGAGCTAGACTATGTAACTGGTCAGCTGCCTGCTAGCTTTTTACTCCTTCACCAGGATTTGACCTTGATTGTTGATAGGGATGCTTTGGGAGAAAACTAGTGGTTAGCTTAATTAAAAATGTAAGGATTATAGGGCCAGACCGGATAGTGGAAGGCCAGCAATTAATTATTGAGGATGGCTATATAAAAGGCCTGACTTGTCAGTCTACCCAGGTGGGTTTTGACCAGCTTATAGATGGGGCTGGTCTGTTTTTGGCTCCAGGCTTTATTGATATTCATAGCCATGGTAACAGTGGTTATGATGTAATGGATGCCAGTAAAAAGGCACTAGACGCCATGGGAGACTACCATATAAGTAAAGGGGTTACCTCCTATCTTGCCTCTATAATTACAGCTTCAAAAGAGGATATGTTAAGAGCTGCTAAGATGGTGGCGGATTATAAGAATAGCCCAGGGCGGGCAGAGCTTCTTGGAATCCATTTGGAGGGTCCTTTTTTTAGAAAAGAAAAAAAAGGTGCCCAGCCAGAAGAGCATCTAATAAAACCCGACAAACTATTTATAGAAGAGCTCCTAGACCTAGCTGGCAATAAACTGAGGATGGTATCCCTAGCTCCAGAACTTGAGGGAAGTCTGGAGCTGATAGATTATTTAAGGGCCAGGGGCGTAAAAGTTGGACTAGGTCATTCCCAGGCCTCCTATAACCAGGCCCTTGACGCCATAGATAGGGGAGCTAGTATAGCCACCCATCTTTATAATGGCATGGGACCCTTTGATCATAGAGAGCCGGGCCTAGTAGGGGCTTGTCTTACAGATGATAGGGTTTACTGTGAGCTTATCTATGATAGAATTCATGTCCATGATGCAGCAGCTAGTCTTGCTATTAAGGCCAAGGGCAGTGATGGAGTTATCCTAATTTCTGATGCCATGATGGCAGCAGGCCTTGAGGATGGTAGCTATCTGCTAGGCGGCCAGGAAGTTTTTGTTAAGGATGGAGTACCCAGGCTGGCTTCGGGAGCCCTGGGGGGCTCAACCCTAAATCTTCAAAGAGCGGTCCAAAATTCCCACAAGTATCTAGATATGCCGATAGTTGAGGCCATAAAGATGGCTAGCCTTAACCCTGCTAGGGCCCTGGATTTTTATGAACTGGGTAGTATTGAGGCGGGGAAGAAAGCGGACTTTCTTTTTCTTGATGAGGACTTAAATATAAAGAGGGTCTACAAGGCAGGAGTCTTGGCCTATGAAGAGAAGTAACCAGAAGAATTAGTTTGAAATAATCTGAAGGAGCTGGAGAATAGAAATTATGAAAAGAGTACTGGTTGGTGCCATCCACCATGAATCAAATTCCTTTAACCCTATAGTTGCTGGTAGAAATGACTTTAGTTATTTGAAGGGTGAGGAGCTCTTTAAAAACATAAGGGACAATGATTCCCTTTCTGGAATTATTGTAAAGCTTCAGGAAGCTGGCTATGAGCTTGTTCCAACAGTATCTGCTAGGGCTGTTCCTAATGGCTTAGTGGATAGAGAGTTTTATCTTGAGGTTAAAAAAGAAATTCTATCAAGGGCCAGGGCAGCTAATGAAGAAAAACCCCTGGACGCCATATGCCTGTCCCTCCATGGATCTATGAGAGTCAAAGACTTTGGTGAGGCAGAGGGCCCCCTTCTTGAGGAGTTAAGGAGTTTTTTTCCTGATATTCCCATATTTTGCTCTCTAGATATGCATGCAACCATGACTAGAAAAATGCATAAAAATGCCAATGGCTTTGTGGGCTATAAGTGTGCCCCTCATACAGATTGTACACAGACGGGTAATCATGCTGCTGAGATGACCATCAGGGCTTTAGAAAAAGAAGCTGGAGCCTACTCAGCCTGGGTCAGGGTTCCTATCCTAATTGCGGGCGAGCAGTCTGCCACCTCCACTGAGCCCATGATTAGCCTTATAAAGGCTTTGAGGGAAGTGGAAAAGGTAGAAGGAGTTATGGCGGCTTCCTATTTAATGGGTTTTCCCTGGGCAGATAATAGCGACTCAGCCCTGGGTGTATATGTAGTGGCAGATGGCCAGGCCCTGGCAGATGAGCTAGCCCTGGAGCTGGCTAAGCTAATTTGGGATAAGAGAAATGAATTTGAGTTTGTCACTGAGGCTTATCCTGATGGGGAGGCGCTAGACCAGGCCTTTATAAGTGTTAATAGAGGGGAGATTCCAGTGTATATCTCCGACTCAGGAGATAACCCAACAGCTGGGGCTTCTTCTGATAACACCCGCTTTATTAGGCACATTTTAGGGGACGCTAGAACTAGGGAGCTTAAGAGGCCTATTATCTATGGAGGCTTTTATGACCCTGAGGCCACCAGGGCCTGCAAGGGCAGGATAGGTGAAGAGATTGAGCTAAGTTTTGGAGCAGCCTTTGATAAAGAAGCTTCTGAGCCCATAAGGGCAAGGGGTATGGTTAAGGCCTACTATGAAGACTGGGGAAGGTTTAACTTTCCAAAAGGAAATTTGGCCCTCTTTAGTACAGGAGGCGTCGACATAGTTCTGGCGGAGGAACATGTAGGTTTTACAGATCCACAGATCTTTAGAGACCTGGGTTTAAAGCCGCAAGAGGCTGAGATTATCATCTGTAAACTGGGCTATTTAACCCCAGGCCATGAAGCCCTAGCAAAAAGAAGTATCTTAGGGCTTACTAAGGGCAATACCAATGAGGACCTAAGTAGCATTGATTACAGGCTGGTAAAAAGGCCTATCTTTCCTCTAGATAGGATATTTGATTATAGGCCTATGGACCACTTAATAAAAAAGGAGCAGTGATGATTCTAGAAGTCTGTGTTGATTCCTATGAATCCCTATTAACAGCCAAGAGGGCAGGAGCCGATAGGATAGAGCTTTGCAGTGCTCTTAATCTTGGGGGGCTTACCCCCAGCATGGGGCTGATGAAAAAGGCTAGAGAGCTAGAGGGACTTGAGATCTTTGTAATGATAAGACCCCGCTCTGGAGATTTTCTATATAGTGAGGAAGACTATGCTGTTATGAAGGAGGATATTAGACTGGTTAAAGCTTTGGGTTTTGATGGCATAGTCCTGGGCTTTCTAAATGCCCAGGGTGGCATAGACTTGGAGAGGACAAGGGAAGCTGCAGAGCTTGCCTATCCCCTTAAGGTGGCCTTCCACCGAGCCTTTGATGATGCTAGGGATCCAGATAAGGATCTTCCAGCCCTTATAGATATAGGAGTGATAAGAATTTTAAGCTCAGGTCAAAGAGCGAGTGCTCTTGAGGGAGCAGATTATTTAGCTAGACTTCAAAGGGAATTTGGTTCTAGAGTAACCATAATGCCTGGTTCTGGCATCACTTCTTCTAATATAAAAGAAATAGTTGAGCTAACAGGTTGTAGCAACTACCATATGTCGGGTAAGCTTAACAGGGCCTCAGCCATGGTCTATAGGGATTATGTGAAGAGAATGGGGACCTCTGAGAAGGAACATGTGGTGGAAGTTGCAGATTTTCAAAGAATTAATGAAGTGAAAAGAATCCTTGACACTATGAAGGGGGATTCTTCTTTGAGGGAGGACCTATGAAAAAGGCAATAGGAATAGATTTAGGCGGAACCAGTATCTATGGGGGGCTTATCTCTGAAGAAGGCAAAATTCTAAAGAGGATTGAAAGGGCTACACCAAAAGATAGTAAGAAGAGTGTTCTAGAAGCTCTAAGTCAAACAATAGAAGAACTAATGGAAGAAGGGGTAGTGGGTATAGGCATTGGCTCTCCGGGCTGTATTGATTCTGATAGTGGAAGGGTTTTAGAGGTAGGAGGCAACATTGTAGACTGGGCTAATACTGATATCAGGGGAGAGCTGTCCAAGACCTTTAAGGGAATAGATATTTTTGTTGAAAATGATGCCAATGTGGCAGGCCTTTGTGAAAAATGGCTGGGTGCTGGAAGGGATCTTGAGAACTTTGTCATGCTGACCCTTGGAACAGGAGTCGGAGGGGCTATCTATACAGACAAGTCAGGAATTCTAAAGGGCCATAACTTTAATGGTGGTGAAGTTGGTCACGCAATTCTTTACCCTAGAGGTCGCCAGTGTAACTGTGGCCAGAAGGGCTGTGTTGATATGTACTTATCGGGCCCAGGAATTGAGATGGGCTACTTTGAAAAAACAGGCAAACAAATAAGGGCCAAGGAGGTCTTTAAAAAGTCTCTTAAGGAAGAAGAGGCTAAGGAAGTAGTTGAGAGATTTTCCCGGGACCTAGCTATTTATATGGCCTCCATCAAAAACCTTTTTGATCCCCAGGGGATAATTATTGGGGGTGGAGTAATAAATTCTAGAGAGTATTGGTGGGATAGGGTTTTAGATTATTATAAGCAAGAATGTAATACTCCCGATTCCCTAAGTATTGTTCCTGCAAGTTTTCTAAATGATGCTGGTATGATTGGGGCAGGCAGGGTAGTCTTTTTAAGGATTTAGACAAAAAGCCTTTATGTGCTAAGATAGATGGAAATGAAAGGAGGGCTGATTTGTCACTGCCAAATTGTCCTAAATGTGATTCGGAGTATACCTATGAAGACCAGAACATCATTGTTTGTTCTATGTGCGCCCACGAGTTTACCCTGGCTAGCCTTGAGGAGGCACCTGTAGAAGAGATAAGGGATGCCCACGGAAATCTCCTAGAAGAAGGGGATGATGTGATTGTCATTAAAGACCTTAAGGTCAAGGGAGCCTCAACCCCTATTAAGCAGGGAACCAAGGTCCGCTCAATAAGGCTGGTCCATAATCCAGCAGATGGTCATGATATTGATTGTAGGATTGATGGCTTTGGAGCCATGAAACTAAAATCCGAGTTTGTAAAAAAGGCGTAAGCAAAGCTCCGAGTGGAGCTTTGCTATTTATAGAGTTTGTTCAAGTTCAGTTATTTCTATTACTAGAGCAGCCCTGGCCCAGGGGAACTTTTCTTTTATCATATCAAAGTAGTTACCCTGGCTTTCAAAGGAGGCTAGGCCCTTTACCAGAAAGCCTGTACCCTTATAGCTCTTTCCCTCAACCTCTCTATTGGCTATGCTAAGAAGGACCTGGGGATTATTTTTAAGATTTTCCTCAGTTTTTACCATCCTGCCTGCAGGAAGTAGGAGCCTATTATCCAGAGTAATTGCATAACTGTTCCAGCTATTAACTAGGTGGGGGCCATCAGGGCCCTGGCTGACTATGCTAAGCGCAGC
>LFTD01000018.1:9211-10456 GCA_001512625.1 Clostridiales bacterium DTU036
CCACTGGCAATATAATCCTTAATCCCTAAACCATGGCCCCATTTATTGGCGTAGGAGTCTGTAACTTCAGAAATTAGGATTTCTATGTCCCTAAAACCAGAGTCTTTAAGGATCCCTGCTATCTCTTCCAGAGATAGGGCTCCCCCTACTCAGGTACCATAGATGTTGGGGTCTGATTTAATTTCTTCTGGCAGTTCTTTTTTTAACATTATGTCAGAAATACTGATTCTTCCTCCAGGCTTTAGGATTCTATAGATTTCTCTATAGACCTGGGCCTTGTTGGTAGAGAGGTTTATAGCGCAGTTTGAGAGAACTAAATCCAGCTGGTTATCAGCTACTGGAAGGTGCTCAATCTCACCCAGCCTAAATTCTGTGTTAGTAAAGTTATTCTTTCTTGAAATCTCCCTGGCTTTTTCAATCATGAGAGGGTTGGCATCAATGCCTATAACCCAGCCCTCTTTTCCTATAGCCTGACTGGCTAAAAAGACATCCATTCCTCTGCCTGAACCTAGGTCAGCTACAATTTCAGCTTCCCTTGGTTTTCCCTTTAAATGGGGATTACCACAGCCTAGGCCCATCTGGGCCTCAAGGGGAATGTTTTTAAGGTCCTCCTTTGAGTAGCCTAAGGAAAGGTTAAGCTCGTCTATGGATACTAAAACTTCCTGGTCTTCTCTGGCAACCTTGTCATAGAAGGCTGCTATGCTTTTTCTTATATCGTCTTTTTTCATATCTACTCCTTGGGTAAGCGTTGGTTACATTATAGCAAAGGGGCTGGGTTTTGTGATAAAATTAATTATATGTAATTAGGAGGCACTTATGAATATAGAAATTATCACTTATGATAAAAGATACTTAGAAGGCGCCCTAGAGGTTTGGAATGAGGTTGTAAGGGAGGCAATAGCCTTTCCTCAGGAAGATGAGCTAGTTGGGGAGGAAGGCCATGAATTTTTTATGGCTCAGTCCTACACTGGCCTGGCCAGGGACAAAGACTCTGGCAGGATACTTGGTATCTACATCCTCCATCCTAATAATGTAGGAAGGTGTGGCCATATCTCAAACTCCAGCTACGCAGTTAGCAGCCAGGCCAGGGGCCTAAAAATAGGAAGGAAAATGGTTCTTCATAGCCTGGACAAGGCTAGAGAGCTTGGTTTTGGAATCCTTCAATTTAACGCTGTTGTTAAGACCAACCTAGGGGCTATTAAGCTATATAAGGACCTTGGCTTTGTAGAACTGGGCACCATACCA
>LFTD01000018.1:10506-11773 GCA_001512625.1 Clostridiales bacterium DTU036
TTTTCACCAAAGAAATCACATTTAAACTTAAACTCAAACTTATAGGGCCCCATGCCGGCAAGGTTTTGTAGCTCTTCATTAAGAAAGTAAATTTCTGCGTAAGAAGCCTTGTGGGGACCCAGGCGCTGATTAAAGATTAGAACTTTATCCTTGCCATTAAGGGAAGCATCTTTAATAAAAACTTCTACTATTGTGTCCGAGTCATTTTCAAACCAGAAATTAACCTTAAGGCTTTCCATGGCAATAAACTCATAATCCCTAAAATACAACTTCAAACCCCTGTCTTCATAAAGCAGCTTGTCGCTTGCTAGAGCCATACCTAGGGGACCTGGAGAGGCCTGGGAAGGTGACTTATCTGGGCTTAGGAGGTTTACAGTAATAGCCTCTGATTCCTTGTTATAGTGTTCCTTGGCATTAATTATCCTGATATGAAACTCGAATTCCTCGGGGTCAGTAATGCCACTGAGTTCAAAATTTGGGTCATACATATAGGTTTGCCCGTAGGCACTTCCCTTTGCAGGAACCCTAATATCGGCTCTAGCTAAAAACATTATGCTATCTATAGAAATATCCTCTAAATAAATACTAACCTCTATGTCCATATCATTTTCTACATAGAGGTCTAGATATGGATCTAAGCCTAGTTCCTGCTTACAACCCATATGGTAGACCCGAACTCCATCTAGTTCGTAGATAAGGATTTGTTCTGCTTCTTCATATAAGTCCTCTTCTGGAAGCTCATCTTCTTGCTTAGTTTCTTCCTGGTTATTTGTTGATGGCGCCTTAGTATTTGAAGAATCCGGCTGAACCTTTAGTTGGTCATTCTCCTTATCATTGCTACAGGCAGCTAGGATAAAAACCAGCAAGGTCATTATTATGAGAACTAGCCTTGTCTTTTTCACTTTCTCTTCTCCTTTTCAGTGCAAGAATTAATAGCAGGAATTATCCTATTTGCGATAATAGGATTTTACTTCTGGACCTATTCATGTTGGGGGATTTCATTTTAATAATTAGGGTGTTTAGTGGCTGGCGCTATTTTGAGTGAGGGCATGATACCCATATCCAGCGTGTTTTTTGACTAGCAATTGGCTGGCCTTGAGTTTTTTATTTACCAGTAAATAGGTGAGATAAAATGGAGACCGAAAGAATATTTTCTAATTTGAATATACCATAAAAAAAACTTAAAATAAACCTGCTAGATAAATTGGACCGTGTCAAGTTGTTGTAGGTTTTGCTAATGAAGATAGAAAACCCTTGTTATTTATCT
>LFTD01000005.1:0-2718 GCA_001512625.1 Clostridiales bacterium DTU036
TGGATATACCTCTTCATAGGCCTGGCCCCATATCTTACATCATAGGACTCTTCTATTATAAAGTTCTTGGCCCTATCACTTATTGTAACCTCAATATCCTGCTCCAAAAGCCTCTTCTTAAGGTCAGCCAGCATCAGATCAATAATGGCCTTCATATCCTCTTTTGTAAGAGGATTATAAACCACCATCTCATCAAGTCTATTTAGAAACTCGGGCTTGAAATAGTTATGGAGTTCAGAAAGGACCTGGGCTTTGATTTCTTCTGTAAGGCCACTTCCTTCTTCCATACTCCTTAGAAGTCGCTGAGACCCAATATTTGAAGTCATGATGATAATAGTATTTTTAAAGTCAACAGTCCTACCCTTGGAGTCAGTTATATGGCCGTCATCCAGTACCTGGAGAAGGACATTAAAGACATCTCCGTGGGCCTTTTCTATCTCGTCAAAAAGGATAACACTATAGGGCTGTCTTCTAACAGCTTCAGTCAGCTGGCCACCTTCCTCATATCCCACATATCCAGGAGGGGCCCCAATCATCCTAGCAACGGAGTGTTTTTCCATATACTCACTCATATCGATTCTAATCATGTTTTTCTCAGAATCAAAGAGCTGTCTAGCCACACTTCTTGCAAGCTCTGTCTTTCCAACTCCTGTTGGGCCTAAAAAGAGAAAGCTACCTACAGGTTTTCTTGGGTCCTTGACCCCTGCCCTAGACCTTATGATGGCCTCGGCCACCCTTTTAACTGCCTCTTCTTGACCAATGACTTCTTTAGACAAAGTCTCCTCTAGCGCCAAAAGTTTCTTTCTTTCAGTCTCCATTAGCTTGTCAAGAGGAATTCCAGTCCATCTAGAAACAACTCCTGCAATCTCTTCTTCTGTTACTTCTTCTCTTAGAAGCTCATAGTCTCCAGCCTCACTTTGACTTCTGGCTTCCTCCAAGTTTTTCTTAAGCTGGGGCAAGACTCCATAGCTAAGCTCGGCTACCCTCTGAAGGTCATAGTC
The DNA here is from genome assembly GCA_001512625.1 of Clostridiales bacterium DTU036. Classification (GTDB taxonomy): domain Bacteria; phylum Bacillota; class Clostridia; order Peptostreptococcales; family Acidaminobacteraceae; genus DTU036. The sequence continues at coordinate 1,002 of LFTD01000005.1, forward strand.
CCTCTGTGCAGCCTCAATTTGGTTTTGGACATCTTCTATTTGAAGCTTGAGTTCAGATATAGAGGATACTGCATCCTTTTCTGAGAGCCACTGCTTATTAAGCTTATCAAATTCTTCCTTAAGCTCGTCCCTCTCTTCTTCTAAAATGTTTCTTCTAAGTCCACTTTTTTCATCTGTCTCTTTTTTAAGAGCTTCTAGCTCTATTTCCTTGGTCATTATTTTTCTTGAAATCTCGTCCATCTCCTGGGGCATGGACTCCATCTCAGTCTTAATTAGTGCACAGGCCTCATCCACTAGGTCAATGGCCTTGTCAGGTAAAAACCTATCGGAAATATACCTATTTGAAAGAACAGCTGCTTCAATAAGAGCACTATCTGTAATAGATACACCATGGAAAATCTCATAGCGCTCCTTGAGTCCCCTTAGAATTGTGATGGTATCTTCCACAGAAGGCTCCAGCACCATAACCGGCTGAAAACGCCTCTCTAGAGCAGCATCCTTCTCAATATACTTCTGGTACTCCCCAAGGGTAGTAGCTCCTATGGCATTTAACTCCCCTCTAGCTAGAAGGGGCTTAAGCATGTTGCCAGCATCCATAGAACCTTCAGTCTTACCAGCTCCTACAATGTTATGGAGTTCATCAATAAATAGAAGAATCTGTCCATCGCTGTTTTTTACCTCATCAAGAACAGCCTTAAGCCTTTCCTCAAATTCACCCCTATACTTGGCTCCTGCCATTAAGGCTCCTATATCTAAGGAAAAGATGGTCTTATCCTTCATAGAATCAGGAACGTCCCCTCTTACAATCCTCTGAGCCAGGCCCTCTGCAATGGCAGTTTTACCAACTCCAGGCTCTCCAATAAGAACTGGATTATTTTTGGTCTTTCTAGAAAGGATTCTAATAGTCCTTCTAATTTCCTCGTCTCTACCTATAACAGGGTCAAGCCTATTTTCTCTAGCAAGCTCAACAAGATCGGTACCATACTTTTCCAGAACGTTATAGGTGTCCTCAGGGTTTTCAGTGGTAACTCTCTTACCGCCTCTAATGCTCTTTAAGGCATCTAGAAGCACCTCTTTTGTAAGGCCCATCTCAACTAGTAGGCTTTTAAGAGGGTCACTTCCTTCTAAAGCAGAAAGGAGGACATGCTCAACTGATACATATTCATCCTTCATAGACTGGGCCAGTTTTTCAGCTCTCATTAATAGATGGTTTGACTGATTGGACAAGTATATTTGATCAGCCCCTGAAACCTTAGGCTTTTTAGCTATTAATTCAACCAGTCTTTCCCTTAATAGTTCTATAGGAATACCAGCCTTATTAAGGATTTTTTTAAATAACCCCTCTTCCTCCAAGAGACCAAGCAGGATATGCTCGGGATCCAGGAGGCTATTACCATTTTCTACTGCAATAAAATTACCCTGATTTATACCTTGAACCAGGCTCTTTGTCATTTTTTCAAAATTCATATCTACCTCCTATTAGCACTCATCTTCATCGAGTGCTAATTATATTATACACCAGTGACCAGAAAAATCAAGTCACCAGTCTCTACTACCTCCTATGAATTTTGTTCCTATCAAACCTGTCTATAAACTTCATCTTTTCCTTTGGATAGCCTATTGATATTATGTTAAATGGAACAAGAGGTTCCTTCACACCAAGAATTTCCCTTACATAACCCTCCCTCTCATCATCGGGATATAGGCTAACCCAAAC
>LFTD01000005.1:2735-7499 GCA_001512625.1 Clostridiales bacterium DTU036
AGAGGGGATTTAAGACTCTTAGTATTGGCTAATAAAATAATGGCCAGGGGTGCCTCAGCTAACATCTTCCCATAAGTGAGTTTTTCTGATAAGCCTTTTAGTATCGCTCTGTCCTCTACTACTATAAATTCCCAGGGCTGCTGGTTCATAGCAGAAGGTGCCTGCATGGCTGCTCTAAGTAGGAGCTCAATCTTTTCTTCCTCAACCTGCCTATCCTGATAGCTTCTTACGCTTCTTCTAGTATTAATGACTTCCATTTTTACCTCCCTTATTACCACCATAGCTATTTATTTATTACCCCTCTATGCTAAACTAATAGCGGAGGAAGTATGAAAAAAATAATTATTATAATGCTAATCCTAGCCTTGGTATTCCACCTAGTCCAACTAGATCTTCAGACCTTAGAGTTTTTTGAAACAAAAAGAGTCCAGCCCCTTTCTAGCCTAGCCCTGGCCCTAGCCTTTTTAGGAGCCAAGGAATTTCTTGTTCCCTTCAATCTAGTCTTTGCCTACCTTTATAGGAAGACTCCCTATGGTCTACTTGTGCCCCTTGGCACCCTATCTAGTTGGGTTATTAATCATCTTATTAAGGAAGTTATTAAAAGACCCAGACCCCCGGTTACCAGTTTAGCCATAGAGAAAAGCTTTTCCTTTCCTTCTGGCCACTCCATGGTCACCGCCAGCTTTATCCTACTAATGGGGCTTTTTATGAAAAACTACTATAAAAAGGACATAGGCTTTTACGCCTTTATCTACCTCTTTATTATGATGCTAAGCCGGGTCTATATTGGGGTTCACTATCCCACCGATGTCCTAGTGGGGGGAGCACTGGGCCTGATTTATGCCCAGCTTCTAATCAATTACTTTGGAGAAAAAAATGTTAGTAAGAACTACTAGAGGTGACTACACCGATTTAATTTACAGGGGCCATATAATGGTATCAAATGCCAGAGGGCAAATTCTTTATTATCATGGTAACCCAGACCAGCTGGTTTTCCCAAGATCTGCCACCAAGGCAATCCAGGCCCTGGCGGCCCTAGAAACCGGAGCTCTTGAGTACTACGGCATAATTGATAAAGAGCTAGCCCTAATCTGCGGCAGCCATGGGGGCACCAAGGAGCAAACTGCACTTGTAGAAACTATTCTTGGAAAGGCAGGGCTCACTAAAGACCAGCTTCAGTGCGGCAGCCATCTTCCCCTAGATAAAAAGGAAAGAAGGGAGATGTTAAGACAGGGCCTTTCTCCCAGTCCCCTCCACAATAACTGCTCAGCCAAACACGCCGCCATGCTCCTAAGCTCAAGCTACCTTAACGAGGACCTAAATAGCTACCTGGACTTTAATCATCCCCATCAGCTAAGAATCCTCCAGCTCATGGAAGACTTTACAGATATAAAAAAAGAAGACATAGGCCTTGCACTAGATGGCTGCGGAGTACCCGTCCACGGAGGCCCCATTAAGAACTGGGCCAGGGCCTTTGCCAGACTAGTAGATACAGATAATTTTTCTTCTACAAGGCAGGCCCAGATTAAAAGAATAAGAGGGGCCATAAGAAGTAACCCTGAAATGCTTGCTTCAGAAGGAAGAATGGATACAGACCTAATCCTAGCAACCAATGGACTTATACCAAAAATAGGTGCTAATGGATTCTATAGTCTGGCCCTTGAAGAGGAAAAACTTGGCATTGCCATAAAGATTGAAAGTGGCCATGAAGAAGTTCTTATACCAGTAGTTGTCCATGTTCTAGACCAGTTAGGCATAGAAGTTGATAAAGCAAAACTAAAAAATCACTTAAGCACCGAAATATACAACCACCAAAAAAAGGTTGTAGGCCAAACCATAGTAGACTTTAAACTGAGGGAATTTAAGTGATAGAAGTAATCTTTTTTTTAGATCAAAGCCTAATAAATAAACAGGGCCCTAGATACTCCCCCACCTGCCTTTATAGTTTAAACCAGCTAAAAAGTAAAAACATTAGGCTTATAGCCCTCACAAGAGAAGAGCTTCAAGGCATTGAGGGTTATTTTGACGAAATATATTATTTGGATAGTCTAGAAGAAATGGAAAAAAAGATAAGGGACTATCTGGAAAAAAAAGATATAGATTCCAAAAGCTCCCTAGTTATTAGAAAAAGTGCTGATGACTTTGTCTATAGAAGTCTAGTGGAGGCTAAGCTTATCCCCCAAGTAGAACTTCTTGATGCTATTGATAAGGATGAAAGACTTCTAGGTTTTTATTTGGCCAGGGCTACTCAATTTCCAGAGGCAACCTTCCACCTGGTGGTGGAGATAATAGTAGAACATACCGATGGCTCTATCCTACTTATGAGAAGGTCTCCAGATAAAAGAAAAGCTCCAGGCCTTTGGGAGGCCTCAGCCAGTGGCTCAGTTGTGGCTGGAGAAAAATCTCTGGATGGGGCCAAAAGAGAACTAAGAGAAGAAACCGGGATAGACAGGGGTAATTTTAGCTTTCTGGGAAGGTATATCTACCAGGATCTAGGCGCCATCTTTCACAACTACCACTGTCTAACAGACTTTGATAAGACCAAAATCACCCTTCAAGAAGGAGAAACTGTGGACTTTAGGTGGATAAAAAAAGAAGAACTAGCAGATTTTCTTAATTCTCCCCAGGCAATAGCCTGGCAGGCCCAGCGCTACAAAGAACTTAATCTAATCTAGAGATGCTACCCATTCCCGTAATAAAGAGATTTCTAAGCTAGATAAAAACCAGTAGTAATTATGCCACTGGTTTTTTTGCCATTTATATTTTTTCTTAAGCTAGTAAGATGACATGTCCCTAGTTAGATTGGCACTTGCAAGGGTCCACCGACTTGCCATATCTATAAATTTAGTATCAAATAAAGGTTTATTCTGCGCGGTATTAAAGTTAAAGATAAAAAATTCAGGGTCCAAGTCATTAAGGGTTTGGGCTAAAAAATCGTAGCTCATATAGCTAAGAAAGGGATCTGGGGAACTAGCATGGCCATAGTATTGCAGTGTGTAAATTCCTTCCCCATCAGAGGCTACGTAGACTAAAGAGTGGTAGCCAAGAGAACTGGCGTCATCAAGTCTTATATGCTCACCAGCCTGGCCTTCCCGTTCTAAAAATTCCTTTAAATCCTCAGCAGTAAAACCATTAGGCCCTTTTTGCAAAACAAGCTTACTTCCCCAAATAGAGTAATCAAGCTCCTGATAAATCGTCTCTGAAACAAAGCCGGCATACTGCCAGCAGCCCTCTGAGCACCAAGACATATATGTGGTAAACCTATGATCCTGGCCAAGATAGGTCATATTCTTGCCATCATTATTATTTACCCTTACATAGCTCCTGCCACTACTTATAAAGTGCTTTATGTAGTCAATGACCTTCTCATAGCTTATAGGATCCTGGAAGGTCTGGCTTTTCATTGCCCTATATATAGCATCATATTCTGAAGAATCCACCTGCCTCTCCATGTAATATCCACCATAACTTCTATAGGAGTTAGTAGGAACCCTTCGAAGCTCTGAGTCCGATAAAGGCGTCTCAACCTTTTCCTGGATTTTTTCTACCCTCTTTACCTCCTCCTCTTTGGGAAGCGACTTTTCCTCCTCAACCTCATCTTCTTTAATAGGCTTATTAATCTCTTCTTCTACCTTCTTTTCTTCAGGTTTTTCTGTTTTCTCTTTTAATTCTTCCTGGGGCCGCTCCTCTTCTTCAGGCTTTTCAGGCTCCTGAGATTCCTCCGCTTCATCAGGCTTTTCAGCCTCTTCTAGTTCTCCTAGCTCTTCTGGTTCCTCTGGTTCTTCTGGTTCCTCTGGCTCTTCTTCCTGGGGCTCCTCCTCCTCTTCTACTGGGGGACTAATATCAATTTCCTCTGTAGTATCAAGCTCCTCATCCTCACTTATTATCTGTAGGAAGGGTTCTGGATCAAGGGTCTCTTCAAAGGATGGGAGATCTAAAGATTGGCTTGCAAAGGAGGATATTGGGAGGACCAGCAGCAAAAAAGACATAACCAGGCAAAGAAACTTACACTGGCTTTTCATTCTCCACTCCTTCCCATATTAAGTGATAATCATTCATAGAAGACATATGGCTTAAGTTATGTGATAGCCTTTTTAATTGAAGTAAACAAGATACGAATTAGAAGGTAATTTGAAAATATACAAAAATTTTGCATCATTTATTTGAACTTGTGTATATAGTAATTTTATCATGTTTTATTAAAGACTGCATTAATTTTTTATAAAAAAATAAGGCCTGGCCGAGGCTAAGCCTTATATCTATAAAACTTTATAACTTTTTGCTCCTTCTAGCCCTAATTCCGAAGAAAAGTCCTAGACCAAGTCCTAGCATCACCAGCAGATAGGCCCAGTTGTAACCAAAGAAAAGTGCAAAGTCTTCCATGGTGTAGCCAAAGTTTCTTAGGCCCTCTCCAAAGCTATCCTTAAATTTTTGAGAAAAGGTCTTTTCAGTATAGGTCTTAACCTGTCTTATACTAATATAGTAGGTGTCATAGTCTACCCTATCATCCATATCTTTAAGATTGCTGGTAATCTGCTCTCTTTCATACTGGATATCCATAATCTGGGATTCTATAGTAATTATATCCTCTAGGTTTTCAGCCCTATCAAGCAGCTCTTTTAGCTTATCTTCCTTGAGCTTAAGGAGCTCTATCCTAGACTCTGTGTCTCTATAAGCCTTAGTAATATTATCAGCATACTGGGAAAAAGATAAAATCTGACCTAGCTCCTCCATAGCTGTTCTTATATCCTCGAGTTTGCCCCT
>LFTD01000005.1:7516-16422 GCA_001512625.1 Clostridiales bacterium DTU036
TCAATATAGCCTCTTTGAGCAGCCACCAAGGCTTCAATCTCCTTAATAGCCTTAGCAATATCCTTGGTCTCAATGTCCAGGTTATAGGTCCTTATAATCTTTTCATTCTCAAAGGAGTAGGTCCCTGCACCTAGGTCCTGGGGCCCTTCATCCATTTTATAGTAGTCCATATCCTCCATGGGTGCCTCTTCAGGAGTGGCTGCATATCCCATCTCTTCTTTGTAGCTATCCATGGTATAGTTGCTACTGCTAGACTTAGCTCCCATCATACCTGAATTAAAAAGGCTTACAGCTAAAACCAAAACAAGAACTGCGGCTATACCTCCAAATACATAATAGAATTTTCTTCCCTTCATAGTCCTTCTCCTTTCAGGATAGGGGAGCTTCTCATAATGCTCCACAAGGGACAGGTCGTAGTCTTCAAGAGCTTTTTTTAGATCCTCATCAAAGTTCATCGTCCCCCCTCCTCTCCATAATAGATTTTTTCAAGCTGTTTTCTAGCCCTTTCCTTGCGCTTTCTTACCGTATCATGGCTGATTTTTAAGATGCTAGCTATCTCCTGGTCATTGTAGCCATGGACAGAGCTCAAAAGAAGGACCGAGCTATAGAGGGGACTGAGGCTGTGGATAGCATCCATAAGTTCGCTTGAATTATCAAGCTCCTCAGCAAGATTAGTTGATATATCATCTTCACCATAGACATATCTCTTTTCTTTATTGTAAAGCTCATAGGCCTTATGCCGAGCCACCACTGTAATAAAACCCTGACTTCTAGGAGAATCTAAGTCAATCTTCTCTAGATTGTCATTTAGGATCATCAAAGTCTCCTGGCAGGCATCTTCAGCCAGATGCTCATCCTTTAGGATGTAGTAGGAAACCTTCCATATATAGTTTTTATAATCCCTAACTATCCTAGAAAACTTATCCACACTCCACCTCTCTATACTATAAAGGGAATCAAGTCCAAAAATGTGACAGGGGGATAGATTAAATTCTACCCCCCAACATTTCTTATCTTCTTCTTAGCATCCTCACTAGACCACAAAGAAGGACAATACCTCCAACAAGGGCTAGTAGGTCTGACTTAAGGTTTCTATTTTCAAATAGTTTTAATGCTTTATTATACTCATCACTTTCATAAACCATGTGCTTAAGCCTCTCAGGACTATTAGCAAGTTCATCAAAGAACTCCTTGCGCTGGCTATAATCAAGCTGGCTTAGCTTTTTAGAAACAGTCTCAGCAAATTCCTTGCCACCATCCTCTAGCTTATTTACTTCCTTCTTAGCAAGAGCACTAGCCTCTTTAAATTCCTTATTGCGAATATTATCAACTATGCGCTCCATAGGAGACATCCTCATGCGCTTAAAACTTCTTAAAACACCCTTCATATCAGTTCCTCCTTAAGAGTAAATTCCTTTAGTATTTAACCAGGTAATTAGGTCTTCTACCAGTCCACTGTCCTTCAGCTTTTCTCTTATTAAGGGCTCGACCTCTTCTCTTCTTAGACTCATGCCCTCAAGGGCCTCAGCTAGTCCAGAAAAATCCTCATCCATAAGGGAGTCGGTATAGATACCAGCCTTCCTTATTATGCCCTTATTAAGATCAAGAAAAATAGAAATAAGTCCCCAGTCAAACTTTTCTTCAAGTTCAAGGCTAAACCTGGGGGTCTCGCCAAGATTCCACTGCCAGGTAAAGTACTTGTCAGTATAGTCCTCACTGACTAGGTCCTTCTTATCAAGTCTCACAAGGACATCTGCCCTACCAAGCTTTTTCTCAAAACTATCTATAATAGCCTCCATCAGGCTATCAACAGTCATTTCCGGTGCCAGATCATAGAGGTTGACTACTCTACTTCTTACAGAACTTATGCCCTTGGCCTGCATCTTAAGAGGATTTACCTTAAGATAATCAGCCATCTTTGTTAGGTCCACATCCAGCATTAGAGTTCCATGGTGGACTCTAATTCCCCTATGCATGCTATAAGCATTGCCAGAAAACTTCTTTTCTTCAATAAGAAGGTCATTTCTTCCACTAAACTTTCCCTCAAGGCCAAAGGCTCTTAGGGCATCTAAAATAATTCCAAAGTTTAAGTCCTGGTCATAGTGTCTCTCATGGGCTATAAAGGTAAAGTTTAGATTACCTAAATCATGAAAAACAGCTCCACCTCCACTAGGCCTGCGAACCAGGGTAACCCCATCTTCTTCAACCTTCTTCAGATCAACTTCTCTATGGGGATTTTGATTTCTTCCAACAACAATTGTATGGTCATTCTGCCAGAGATAGAGTATATATTCATCCTCCTGACAAGAGCGGGTAAGCATCTCCTCCAGGGCTAGGTTAACCCTGGGGTCATGGCTATCAGAAATGTAAACCTTGGTCCTCATAGTTACTACTCCTTTTCACTAGTTAAAATATCTATACGTAGTCTATCTACCCTCATATTATCCATGGTAAGCACAGTCACCTGGATATTTTCATAGTTAAAGAAATCACCTGCCTGGGGGTAGCCCTGGGTCTCTTCTATACACCAGCCTCCCACAGTATCAGAGTCAATATCAAACTCATCCTCGTCCCAGCCAAGTAGGTCAAAGAGGTCCTGGATGGCCACATCCCCATCTAGCTCAAAAGTGGTTTCATTAATCTTTACTATCTCATCATAGACCTCATCGGTCTCATCCCAAATTTCTCCAACCAGGGTTTCCATAATATCCTCTATGGTGACAATTCCAATATTTCCGCCATAGTCATCGGTAACCACTCCCAGATGCATCTGGGAACTCCTTAGCATTTCAAGGGCAGCTGGCAGCTTGGTTGTCTTGTAAAAATAACTGGCTGGCCTTAAAATATCCCTTATGCAAAGGTCAGGCTCATCAATAATCATCCTATAAAACTGATTTAAATAAAGAATGCCAACTATGTTATCAATAGACTTCTCATAAACAGGGATCCTGGTATAAGGCGAGGCTTGAATCTGTTCAAGGATCTCTTCCCTCTCATCATCCAGGTCTATGGCAAAAAGGTCCACCCTGGGAATTAGGATTTCACTTACAGACCTCTCTGTAAAGTCCAGAGCAGAGGATATAATGTTTTTCCTATTTTCATCAATTATGCCCTCATTCTCAACAGTCTCAAGTAGGCTTACAAGTTCCTCTTCAACGGCTTCGGACTGCTCCTCAGGATCAAGCTCCTCTCCCTTAAACCTTCTTCTTACCAGGCCTATCAGGGGCTCTGTTATAAAGAGCACAGGTTTAAAGATAAACATAAAAACCCTTAGAGGGTAGGAAGCAAAAAGTGCCAGGGTTAAAGAGTGCTTAGAGGCAACAATCTTAGGGGTTATCTCCCCAAAGATCAGCACTAAAATAGTCATTATAGCAGCTGAAGCCGAAACTGCCTTTGCTCCCACTAGCTCAATTGCTAGGGCTGTTGCCATGGTTGAGGCCCCAATATTAACCAGATTATTACCCACTAAAATCGTAGCCAGAGCCCTTTCATAGTTTGAATAAATAAAGTAGGCCATGGCAGCCCTCTTATTCTTGCCATCCTGCATGGTTTCTAGCCTTACCTTATTAATAGAAGAGTAGGCTATTTCAGAAGCCGAAAAGAAGGCAGAGAGCATAAGTAAAATTATAATGGTAACTACTTCTCCCATACTTCTTCCTCCCCATCTTTGGCAGCACAAACCCTAAGTTTCATTATTCTTCTGTTTTCCATTTTGGTAATTTCTATATCAAGATCCATTAGTCTAAACTTTTCACCTTCATCGGGAATTCTTGCCAGGGATTCATAGACCCAGTTTCCCATACTCTCGTGACTCTGATCATCTAGCTCCCTATCATCAAGGTCTAGCTTCTCATAAACCTCTCCAACGTTAACTGAGGCGTCCACTTCAAAGTAGCCCTGGCCCAGGTCCCTAAAATACTCTACAGCCACATCATCCTCATCCCAGATTTCACCTACCAGTTCTTCTAGGATATCCTCAACTGTTACTAGGCCCACAACTCCACCAAAGCTATTAGTGACAATAGCCATGTTGACCTTGGCCCTACTCATAGCAGGCAGAGCATCATCAATGTAGCTAGAGCTAAATAGAAAGAAGGGCTCATCTAAAAACTCTTCAATATCTGCAGGAGCTCCCTTTTTATAGGAAGCCTTTAAGTACTTTCTAATTTGAAGAATACCAATCACATCATCTATGCTATCCCTATAAACAGGAACTCTAGAGTGCTTGGTAGACTTAATCATTTCAAAGTTTTCATCAGGGTCTTCAGTTATGTCCACTGCCACAATATCTGTCCTAACAGTAAGAATGTTGTCCACGGTTTTGTCACCAAAATTAAGGGCGGTATGAACCCACCTGCCCTTTTGGTCCTCCATAGCATCTTCATTTTTAATAGACTCAATAATGTTGTAGAACTCTTCCTCGGTGACAGTGGCCTGGTTCTCATCATCAAAGATAGTAGAAAGCCAGTTGCCCAGGGAAGTGAGGACCATTGAAACAGGTTTAAAAATCTTAGTTAAAAAGTAAAGTAGAGGTGCCGCCATAAGAGAGGTAGACTCGCAGTAAGCCTTACCCAGGGTCTTAGGTAGCATCTCAGCTATAAGAAAAATAACAATTGTTACCACAATGGTGGAATAAATCAGGGCTCCCTTGCCCCAAATATTAGTCACCAAAAGTGCTGCAACCGAAGCCGCTGATATATGGGCAATGTTATTGCCTATAAGTATGGTACTCAGGGTCTCATCAAAATGTTGCAATAAATAGAGGGTCTTGGTCGCTCTCCCATCCCCCTTGTCTGAACGGATTTTTATCCTGGACTGGCTAACTGAAGCCAGGGAAATCTCCGCTGCGGCGAAGTAGCCGCCTAGGGCGATAAAAAATAGAAGTAAAGCGTAAAGCCACCACGCAACCTCATCCATAGGATATTTGTCCTCCTTATTAAATCGTATCTAAAGTGTATATGAAAGGCCCTCGCTTGTCAATTAAAGCTAGGAGCCTAATTCATTAGAAAATAGATAAAAAGCCCAGCAAGTAGGCCCGCCATAAGGAGCTCAAAGATTGGCCTTTTCTCCTGGCTTAAAAGTTCTTCTACCTTCTCCCGGCTCTTCCTACTCTTAAGGGTAAAGATATCTCTCTTCTCATCAAGGGACTCTCCCTCGTCAAGAAGCTTCCTATAGGCACCTCCATCCTTAATAGTAAGTAGGCTCTTGTACTGGCCTGGAAAGACTAGCTTACTAGCAGCATAGAAGGCAAGAAGAAGCAGTCCCAAAATCAAAAGCCTCTTTATAACAGAGCCTCCAAGCGTCAGTCTTTGACTCATAGAAATAGCTACTAGAAAGGCCAGCATAAAGCCATTATCCATAGCTCTTGGTACCAGTTTTATTATCTTAAAGTAAATGAGGAGCTGGAGCAGGGCTCCAACCAGGATATAGCCCAGTACAAAGGGCTTTAATAGTAATGCACACATAGTTTCTCCTAGTCAAAAAAGGGCCCTTCCCAGAAGGGAAAGGCCAAGATTATCTATTCATCCTTCACTAATTGGTATAGGGACTTGACCAAGTAGCCGGTAGCACCTTTTGGATAGTAGGCCCTAGGACTATCCTCATAGCTAACACCAGCAATATCCACATGGACCCAAGGAGTATCAACTACAAACTCCTTAAGGAACATACCTGCACTAATTCCGCCACCCAGACGACCACCTGAGTTTTTAATGTCAGCAAAGTGGGACTTGTTCATCTCTCCATACTCATCAAAACTTGGCATAGCCCAGACGGATTCGCCCATCTTGCTACTGGCCTTGGAAAGCTCTTTAACTAAATCCTCATCATTATAAACCGCTCCTGCGCTGAGGTTACCAAGGGCAACCACCATAGCTCCTGTTAGGGTAGCAGCGTCAATTATATACCTGGGCTTAATAACAGTGCTGGTATAGTAAAGGGCGTCAGCTAAGGTAAGCCTACCCTCTGCATCAGTGTTGACAACTTCTATGCTCTTACCTGACATGGATCCAATAATGTCTCCTGTCTTATAGGCTGAGCCATCAATTAGGTTTTCTGTAGCAGCTACAACTCCCACCACATGGGTATCAAGTTTAGCTGCAGCTATTGCCTTTATTGCTCCAATAACAGAAGCAGCACCTGCCATATCACCATGCATGGTCACCATGCCCTCAGCAGGCTTTATAGAGTAGCCACCAGAGTCATAGGTCAAACCCTTGCCAACTAGGGCTAGGGGCTCCTTATCACTGTTTTTATAGGTCATTACAATAAGCTTGGGCTCCTTGTCAGAACCATAGCTTACAGCCAAAAAGGCCTCCATACCAAGTTTTTCGATTTCATCTTGGCCATAAATATCAACCTTAACTCCTAGGGGCTCCAGCTCTTCCTTGGCCTTTTCTGCCAGGGTAGATGGATAAAGATCTATTGCCGCATAGTTTGTTAGGTCTCTTGCTAGGAAGACTCCATCAAGAACCTTGTTTACTTCTTCAAAAGCTTCTTTAAGCTCTTCTTCATTCCTATCAGTTAAAAAGCTAACTTCCTTTAAATAGCGCTTTTTCTTTTCACTAAGATAGTGATCAAAGAAATACTCACTCTGCCTAAGACCTTCAAATACTGCCTTGGGGTTTAGCTGACCCAGTTCAAGGCTGAGGCTTTCAACCTTTAGCTCATTAGCTTTAGAGGCTAGAGCAAAAAAAGCTCTGCGTAGGGCTTCATCATCAGTCCTCTCAAGATTCATATATATCTTGCCCTTCAGGTCTCTAGAGAGCTCTACAAAAAACTCGGCGTCCTTACTTCCTTCTTCATTATAACTTAGGATAAGTTCTACATCTTTTTTCTCATTAAATAGATAATTCATTCTTCCTCCTAGACTTTATAAAAATACTCACAAGTCAAATATACCCCTTACTAGGAAACAAACCACAATTATTTTTCAAAAGCTAGAAACTATTAATCATACCCTGCCAAATCCCTCAACTTTTTTTAGCTTCTAAGAATTAATAGAAAAATTCATCTATTAAGTGTATACTTATTCTATTAGACTATTTTTAGGAGGATTAAATGAAGTTTGATGACCATATGGTGGATAGAAAACAATACTACAGTGTTAAATACAAGAGAATGGAAGATGAGGGTATGGAAGAGGGTATTCCTCTTTGGGTAGCCGACATGGACCTTCCAGTAGCTCCAGCTATAACTGAAGCTCTAGTAAAAAGAGCCCAGCACCCCTACATGGGCTATACCTATATACCTGAGGAGTATTATAGCTCCTTTGTAAACTGGCAAAAAAAACGCCTAGGAATAGAAATAGATATAGATATGCTTAGCCCCGCCCACAATGTAGTTGTAGGTATCCAGCTGGCACTGGAGATGCTAAGAGAACCAGGAGACAAGGTCCTAGTTCAACCTCCAGTTTACTTCCCCTTCTACTCCATAATTGAAAGAGCCCAGTGCCAAAGGGTAAATAGCCCCCTTGTTGAAAAAGAGGATGGATTTTACATGGACTTTGAAGATATGGAAAAACAGATTGTAGAAGAAGGAGTTAAATTCTATATTCTTTGTAACCCCCACAACCCAGTAGGTAGGGTTTGGAAGAAGGAGGAGCTAGAAAAGGTTGCTGAAATCTGTCATAGACATGGAGTAACCGTTATAAGTGATGAGATTCACTGTGACCTTACACATAAGGGAAAGCATATCCCCTTTTATTCAGTAAGTGATAAGGCCAAAGAAGTCTCCATGGCTTTTTATTCTTCAGGCAAAACCTTTAACCTACCCGCCATGCACTCGGCCTATGCACTTTTTAATTCCAAAGAGATGCAGGATAAATATACAAAGATTTCTGAAAGCCAGAACAGAGGTGACGCCAATGCCTTTGGCATCGAGGCAAATATAGCTGCCTTTACCAAGAGCGAAGACTGGTATCAGGAGATGATGGAGTATATTGAGGGGAACATCGACTATGTGGCAGACTTTATAAATAGTAATCTCTCTCCTAAAATTAAGGTAAGAAAACCTGAGGCCACCTTCCTAATGTGGCTGGACTGCAGGGGCCTGAATATGGAGCAGGAAGAGCTTAATAATTTCTTCAAAACAAAAGCTAAACTCCTCCTAAACGACGGTGAGATATTTGGCCAAGAAGGCAGGGGCTTTATGAGACTTAACATAGCCACTCCCAGATATCTGCTAGAAAAGGCCATGAAACAACTGAAAAAAGCAGTGGATGAATTGTAAATCTTTCTGGAGAAAGTTCAACTAATATTATAGAAAACCATAGAGGGACAGCCTTTTAGCCATCCCTCTTTTTTTTATATTTATATATCTTCCTCCTAGCCCAAAAAAATATGAAGAAGATAGGAGTAGGCAGAGATAATAAGGATAAAGGCCACTACTACAGGAAGAGTCTTTTTTACAAGGCTTGTAAAGGGCAGCTCGTAGGCCTCAGTTATAATGCCCAGGCAAACATGGGTAGGAGAAATCTGACTTGAAATATAGGTCATACTCATAAGAAAGATTATGACCCCTAGGTCACTTCCAAGGGTTGCCACGCTTACTGGCATCATCATGGCCACCATGGCCTGGCTGCCTGCAAGCAGGGTCCCCAGAAAAAAGATTGCTCCAAATATAACCACAGGAGGAAGGGGCAGACCTGAAAACACCTGGGGCAGCTGGTCAATTACACCAGTAAAGACCAGGAGTTCCTTAAAGACCATAATTGCAAGAGTTGCAGCAATAAGTTTGTACTCAAAGGCCGAAACAAACATGGGCCTAAGCTCCTCCCAGCTAAACCTATTAACTAAAATTGAGAGCAGGAGTACAGGTATAACTGCCAGATGGACCTTCATGTTAAAGCTAAGAATAAGGATAATACTAAGGCCTATTGCCCAGAGGCTAATAAAAAGATTCTTAAG
>LFTD01000055.1 GCA_001512625.1 Clostridiales bacterium DTU036
CACCTTTATTATCTTCTCCAAACAAAAAAACTACCACCTGGAAGTCTTATAACCCCCGTCTTTGGGATTTAGCACTAGGATATTTCGTATAAAGAGCATGATCTAAAAATTATTTGCACCCTGTTTAGCCTCCAATCTATGGGCTTTTTTTATTTCTATAAATACTTGACCTATTAATTTATTTACCCTTTACTTTCTCGTGCTCCCGTGTTATAATGATACTATAACTTTGGAGGTGGTTTATGTCTTACTTTATTAAGAAAACCCTTAAGAATAAAGGACTTTATCTACAGATCTATGATAGTTCCTACGATGCTTCCAAGGGCTACGCTGTCCAGAAGTCCTACAGGGCCCTTGGCTATGAAAAAGACCTTATTGAAGAAGGAATTGAGAGTCCCCTGGAATTTTTCCAGTTTGAGGTTGATGAATTAAATAAGGAGAGGTTAAAAGAAAAAAAAGCTGAGAAGTTCAAAGAAATAAGTGATGTAACCCCAGAGAAGCATCTGGGCTACTTCCTCCTTAAAAGCATCAATGATTCCCTGGGGCTAAAAGGGCATATAGATCTTCTACAAAGTTCATATCCCTTCAAATGTTGCGCCTACGACGCCCTTAGCTCCCTTATCTATGCCAGGGTCATTGAGCCTTGCTCAAAGCACAGGACCTTCTATGAGGTCCTACCTAAACTATTTGAAAAGACTGATTTTTCTGAAGATCAGATGTATGGACTTATAGAGTTTTTTGGCTGGGAGTATGAGAAGATTATTGAGATCTACAATAACTTTATAAGTAAGAAATTTGGTTTTGATACCAGCTCCACCTACTTTGATTGCACAAACTTTTACTTTGAGATTGATAGGGAGGACTCCCTTAGAAGAAAGGGGCCATCAAAGGAAAGGCGAAGTGATCCTATTGTTGGAATGGGGCTACTACTGGATAAAAATCAGATTCCTATAGGCATGAGAATTTTTCCGGGAAATCAATCAGAAAAGCCTATGCTTCAAGAGATAATAAGATCTTTAAAAGAGACAAACTCTATAGAAGCAAAAACCATCAGGATTGCAGATAAGGGGCTTAACAGTGCTAGTAACATCTATGAGGCCATTTGTGAGGGTGATGGATATATCTTCTCCAAGTCAGTAAAGATGTTGCCTCAAATAGAGAAAACTTGGGTACTTATTGATGATTACAAGGATGTTTTTGATGAAAAGGGTAACCTTCTTTATAGCATCAAGGAGTGTACAGATGATTTCCCCTATGAGATTAATGATAAAAATGGAAAGAAAAGGAAGATAAGCCTTAGAGAAAAAAGAGTAGTAAGCTACAGTCCTGCCCTGGCTAAAAAACAAAGGGCAGAGATAAATAAACAGGTAGAAAGAGCAAAAAGGCTTCGCCTATCAGAGGCTAAACGCGGAGAATACGGGGATAGTGCGAAGTTTGTAAACTTTAGGGCTGTTGATGATAATGGGGAAAAATCCAAGGATAAGATTGCAGTTAGTATTAATCATGAGGCTGTGGATGAAGCACTTGCCTTGGCTGGGTACAACATGTTTGTTACATCAGAAACCCACTTAAGTGCTCTCTACATAAAAAACACCTATCATAATCTTTGGAGGATTGAAGAGTCCTTTAGAGTCATGAAGAGCTATCTTGATGCAAGGCCTGTATTCTTGCAGAAAAAAGAGAGTATCATTGGGCACTTTTTGATTTGCTATTTGAGTGTGGTGCTAATTAGGCTGCTGCAGTTTAAGGTACTTGAAGACCATCATTCTTCCGAAGAAATAATTGACTTTATAAGAGAAACTAGACTCGTGAAACAGTCGGCTAATAAGTACATCAACATCTCTAGAAATTCAGAGTTTACAAAACTTCTTGCTAAAAATACCCAGCTTCCTATAACCCACTACTATCTATCTAATACACAGATTAAAAAAATGCTTAACCATCGTTTCTAAAAGGTGGTTAAGCACGAGAAATTTCATTATAATCCGAAAGACAGGTATTATATATGTATATTAGTTGTATTTCAATAGTATTATATTAATAAACATAAAAAGAACACCTTTATTATCTTCTCCAAACAAAAAAACTACCACCTGGAAGTCTTATAACCCCTGGTGGTAGTTAACTTATACTTTTTATAATAAATCTCGTCTTATTTTATCTACAAAGGCGTCTATATGTTCTCTTGCGTATTGTTTAGCGGCCTCAGTATCTCCCTTCTTAATCGCTTCTAGGACCTGGCCTAGAGAATCTGTAAAAAGATCCATACTATCAAAATACTGCTCACAGTAGTGCCAAAGTCTTTCTGTATGATTATGAAGGGAGTTTAGAATATCCTGTAGCCAGGTGTTGCCACAACTGGAATAAATAATCTTATGAAACCTCTCATCATCATTAATAGCTTCCTGGTAGTCACTGGATATGGAGTAGGTATTAAATCTGGCCATTATCTCCTCTAGCTCATCCAGCTCCACCTGGCTGATTCTATCAACTGCCAGGCTAACCGCAAAGGGATCAAGCTCCCTTGTGAGTTCAAAAACCAGCTTCATGTCCTTAAAGTCAATGGGGGTAACCTGAGCACCATACCTTGGAATAATATTTAAAAGCTTGTCGTTTTGAAGAAGCTGGAAAACTCTTCTAACTGGGGTCCTGCTGATACCAAACTCCTTGGCTAACTCCACCTCATTGAGAACCTCCCCTGGCTCATAATCAAGGTGAATAATCCTCTGCTTTATTATTTCGTATATTTGCTCTGTTGAATATTTTTCGCCATCCATGAAAGGCCCCCCACACTTCATTATCTAAATTTACAATAGTTTTCGAAACAGCTGCTTCTCACATTATAGCAGAAATCTCGACCTTTCTCCAAGAGCAAGCAGCTTAAATTAAGCCTAGTTAATCCAAAAGTCCTCTTATATATCCAGCTAATTCCAGCTCCATCTGAGCTTCTCCCTCAAGAGGATAAGACTGGGCCATGATTAAGATTCTTTCATAGGTTTTTTGAGCTCCCAGCTTGTCCTTTAAATAAAGAGCCTCATAGGCCATGGTAAATCTCAAACTACTAAGACTAGGCGCTGCTCCATTTACATAGTCTTTAAGATCCTGGTCATAGAGCTCATCAATAAGCGCCCTATCCCCCTTTGAAACCAGTTCCAAAAAGATCTTAGCCAACCAAACTTCCTGCCTATAGCTTTTAAGAAGCTCTTCTAGATATGGGTCCAGCCTTTCCAGGCTCCTTTTTGCCCCCTCAAAGTCCAGGCTATCAAGCCTCTGCTGATGGTCAAAGAAGGTCATAGTAAAGTCCACAGATCTTGCTCCAGCCAGCTCCTGATTAGCTAAGAGGTTTTCAAGCTCAAAGTCCCTAGGTCTAACTCCCTGACAAAGATAACCCTGGATTAGAAGCTGGTTATAAAAACTCATCCTGGCTCCAGGCACCCTTAGCATAGCCATCACATTAAGACCATCGGTGGCCTGGCCTCCAGAACTTAAAGGAGAAATATTTATAAGACCTATAAAAATACCCATAGTCCCAAAGATCAGCATAAGAATGTTCTGGGGATAGCCAATATTTTCAAATACTACTAGGGCTAGGAAAAAAGGAATAGAAATTAAAAAATTTAGCAGGCTGCCCCCTAGATTATAAAGCAAGAAAGGAAAGTTTCCATCCTGGATTCTAGGTGGCTTCATAATAGACTGGCCCAGGACTCCTGGCTGACTAAAGCGCTTAAGCCTAAACCCATTTTTATCCCTAACTAAAACAAAGGATAGAATNNNTAATTTGAAGGAGGAAGAAAAGCCAAAAAACAAAGGCAAAGAAAACAAAGGTGGAAAAACCCCAAGAGCTTGCCACTATCTGGCTTTCATATCTAGCCAGATAAAGACCAGCCCAAAAGCTCAGTCCTACTAAGACTGTTAGAGCCAGGGCAAGAACTAGTCTTTTTCTTCCTTCTTTACTAGCCTCTATGCGCTTAAACACAGCCTTCCTCCCCTCTGATTTACCTACTTCTACCCAAGAAGGGTCCCCTTTACTATTAAGTAAAGAACTCTTAAAGATAAAAAGAATCTTTTAACCGGTCCCTTCTAATCCACCTTCTTATAAAGCCCCTTCTAGGCCCAGCCTCCTATCAACAAGTTTTACTAGGATATCCCTTCCTAGCTTTAGAGCTTCCTTGTCAAAACCCATCTCTGGGTGGTGGAGACCTGGACTAAGCCCACAGCCAAGACCAATATAGGCGGTTCTTATCCCTGCCACCTTGGAATAAAAATGGAAGTCCTCCCCTCCTACAGTTTTTATAGGGGCAAGGGCCTGACCAAGTACCTCTTCAATTGCAAGCCTAGCCTCTTCTTCAAGCTTAGCATCATACTCAGCCCCTGGTACTCCCCCTACAAAAAGGATTTGTGCCTCGGCCCCTAGAGCCTCAGCAGATTTTTCTATGGCTAGCCTTGCCTTACTAATGAGCTCCTCCATGACCTCATTAGTCTGGGCCCTTAAATCCATGGCTAGGCTTGCCCTATCAGGTATAAGGTTAACCGTATCTCCACCAGCTATTAATCTGGTCACCTTAATCGAATGGGGAACCAGGGGGTCAACCCTGATGGCATTAATAGCAGATACAACTTGAACTGCAGCATCCACCGCATTTATCCCTAAATGGGGTCTGGCTCCATGGGCATTAAGGCCCTTTATCTGAGCCTCTATCCTATAGGAAGCTCCATGATAAAGCCCAGGAGTAGCCTGGCCAGTTCCTGCTTCCTGAATAGGTCTTAAGTGGATCCCAAACATTTCTTCAACTTCTTCTACAGCTCCAGCCTCAATCATAGACATGGCCCCACCTAGGACCTCCTCGGCGGGCTGAAAGACCAGGTAGAGTTTGCCCTTCTTAAGACCCCTTTCCTTTATTATCTTTCCCGCAGCCAGAACCATGGCTGAGTGGGCATCATGACCACAGGCATGGACGTTGTATTTGCCATCCTCTCCTTCAAACTCCAGAGCGTCCATATCAGCTCTTAGTGCCAGGACTGGCCCCTGGTTTCCTGAATCAAGGACAGCCACTAGGCCCGTATCCGATCCTTGCTCTTTTCTTACTTCAAAACCCAAAGCTTCTAACTCCCCAGCTAGAAAAGCTGAGGTCTTATACTCCTGCCAACCTATCTCTGGAATAGAGTGGAGGTAATCATAGGTATCAATTACATAGCTCATTTAAAACTCCTTTTTTCCTATTAACTCTATTATAAGGTAGGAGGCAAAATAAAGAAATAAAAAAGGTCCTCAGCCTGGGCCAAGGAACCTTCTACTTAAATTTAAAATCAAGCTCTGCTAATACAAATCTACTTTTTCCTAGCTCCCTCAAGATCAATATTTAATATTAATGAACCTAGAAGGACCAGGACTAGACCCAAAAGGAGTCTTATGGTAAATCTCTCTCCAAGAATAAGGACCGACAGGATAGAACCAAAGATAGGTATAAAGAGCTTATAAATTCCAAACTCACCGGCACTTTGATACTTTAGAACTAGGCTCCAAAGGGTAAAGGCAGTGGCAGACACAAAGGCTCCATATAAAAGCAGCATAAAGCCCTTAAGGTTCATAATAAGTCCTGTCTTAGCAGTAAGAAAACCCACAACTATAAGAGGAATCGACCCTAATAGGAGCTGAAAGCTTATCACTATAAAGGAATTCTGATCTCCTCCATACTTTCTTAAAAGCACTGTGCCCAGAGCTCCAAAAGTGGTAGCAATCAGTATAAAACCCTCACCTGTAAGACTTAAATTAAAGTCAGTCCCCTGACCCATGTTGACCACCAGGATACCCAGGGTGCCCACAAGAAGAGAAAGGAGCTTTTGCCTGGTAATAAGCTCATCTTCAAGAAGAAGCCTAGCTAGAATAACAATAATAAAGGCATTGGAGGCCTGGATTACAGAAGCCTTAACTCCCAGGGTGTTAGACAGGCCTATGTAGTAAAAAAGATACTGGATAGTAGTCTGAACCAGGGCTAGCTTGATTATAAAGAGCTTATTGACCTTGCTAAAATCAAGTTTTTCCCTATTAAAAATCAGATAGTAGCCATAGGTCATAAGACCAGCCATAAAGAACCTGATTCCAGCCAGATAAATCTTACTGCCCACATCATCTCCAGCCACACTAAAAACCTCATAGGTTGTTTTTATCATAGGAATTGCGCTGCCCCATAAAAACATGGCCAAAAGGCTGAAGGCAATAGCATATTTCTTATTTTTAAAAATCTTTTCCATTAACTATCTCCTTACTTTCGCAACTTCAAAGGCGAAGCCACACAAATTCAATTATAGCCCTTTTCCAAAACTAAGCAAAGCTAATCTAAGCTCTAACCTATCTTCAAAACTTGAAAACCAGCTTTTATAGAACCCCAGCTTCTAACTAATTTAGCCTTAGCTAAAAACCTGCTTTCTCTTTCCTTTTTAATAAATTAAGTTAAAATTAAGGTGACTATGCTAGTTTAAAGGAGAAAAGAGGAACCTATGAGACTACTACTAGCAGAAGATGAAAAAGACCTAAGAGATGCCATCAAGGCCATACTTGAAAAGCATAATTTTAGTGTAGATGCAGTGGCAAATGGTAAGGAGGCCCTGGACTACCTTAAGTACAATCAAGACTACGACTGCCTAATCCTTGATTTAATGATGCCCATAATGGATGGCTACACAGTTATCAAGGAGCTCAGGGATAAAAAAGTAGATATACCAATCCTGGTCCTAAGTGCCAAGAGTCTGGTCCATGATAGGGTCCTGGGCCTTGACCTAGGTGCCGATGATTACCTGGTCAAACCCTTTGATAGCCAGGAACTCCTGGCTAGGATAAGAGCTCTAACAAGAAGGCCAATAACAGGAGCCTCCTCTATTATTAAACTTGCAAATCTAAGCCTTGATAGAAGTGACTACTCAATAAAAACGCCAAGTGGCCAGCTTGTTCTACCAACTAAAGAGTTCCAAATACTAGAACTGCTAATGAGCCAGCCCAAAGCCATCCTTCCAAGTGATAGCCTATTTAACAGGGTTTGGGGCCTGGACTCAGATGCTGACCAGAATAGTCTTTGGGTCACCCTATCAAACCTAAGAAAAAAACTAGTCTCCCTTGAGTCAGAAGTGGCTATAAAAAGTGTCCGCAATGTAGGTTATACACTGGAGATTAGTAATGATTAAAACCCTACGAAAAAAGATCATTCTTATAACCCTACTTTCAGTAGGCCTGGTCCTGGCCCTTCTTGTAACCACCATGAACCTAGTAAACTATAGACAGGTTATAGAGGAAGCCGATGATACCCTGGCCTATTTAGCCTTGTACAAGGGTAGGTTTCCCGGTCAAATAGATCCCCAAAGGCCAATGAGGCCAGAAGCCCAGTTTGACACCAGATACTTCAGTGTCCTTATAAATAAAGAAGAAAACCTTCTTATCACAGACCTTCGCAAGATCTACGCCGTATCTGTTGATGAAGCCATCTCCTATGCCCAGGAAATCCTAGAATCAGGTAAGAAAAGAGGTACAATTAAAAACTATAGATACTTAGTTGAGAAGGAGGAGGCTGGCTCCAGGGTCATGTTTATTGATATTGAGAGAAGTCTTAACTCCTTCTATGCTTTTCTTATCAATAGCCTTACCATCTCACTAGTAGGGATGATTTTGGTCCTAATCCTGGCTCTAATTTTTTCAAAGATTCTTTTAAAACCCGTTGAAGAGGCCTATCGTAAACAAAGGCGCTTTATAACCGATGCCAGCCATGAGCTCAAAACCCCTATAACCATTATTAAGGCAAACATGGAAGTTTTAGAACTTACCCAGGAAGAAAACCAGTGGACTCAAAGCACCATTCGCCAGGCAAATCGAATGGGCTCCATGGTAAATGACCTTCTTTTTCTAGCTGGACTGGATGAAGGCCAAAGGCCAGAAAAAAGCCAGACCTTTGATCTCAAAGACCTCCTAGAAGAAGTTATAGAAGACCACCAGCCCATAATCAGTGAAAACTTCAAGCTCAGCCTAAATATAAATAGCCTGGAAAGAGACCTAGACTACAATCTAATTAAAAGGCTCTTTACTGTCCTAATCGAAAACTCCCTGCGCTATGGTATTTCCGGTAAAGAAATCTCCATTGAGCTAAGCCAGGGTAAGAATAAAACCATGCTCCTTAAAATCACAAACCAAGCCAACATAGATAGGGAGGATTATTTTAAGGATATCTTCCAGCGCTTTAAGCGCAGTGATGAGGCTAGAAACCAGGCCCACGGGGGCAGCGGCATAGGGCTTTCAATTGCAAAGTCCATTGTAGACTTCTACCAGGGCAAGATAGAGGCTTATAGTGAAGACGCTAAGAGCTTTACAGTCTCAGTTGAACTCTAATAAACTTAAGGCTTATTTTAGTTTAATAGGCTAGGATGGCCTTAAAGAAGATAGCCATATGAAAAATAAAAATATAATCTTAATAGCCGGACTTGTTCTAGTCCTACTAGTAGGAGCCTATCTGCTCTTTGGTGACAATTTGAAGGATACACAAAAAGCCTCTACACCAAATGGTGGGCTTGATACTTTGAAGGACCAGCTGCCTGAAAACCCTAGCCAAGAAGCCACAGATTAAGAAAAAGAAGCGCTCCTGGCTGATAAGAAAGAAGAAAAAAACTCAAGCTCAGAAAGTACCAGTATCAGTGGAGAGCTTGACTGGGACTCACTCCCCCTTACAGAGCTAGACCTTAGTAATGAAATTCTAAGCATAAGCTCTCCAGGGACCTATGTCCTTAGGGGCAGCTCCACTTCCCAGGTCCTAGTAAATAGCCCAGGTGGAGTCCGCCTTATCCTAGATGGAGTAGATATTGATAGTAAAGAGGGGCCAGCTATCCATGTTGAGGAGGCTAAGATAGCAGTAATAGAGCTAGCTCAAAACTCTGCCAACACACTTAAGGACAGCTCCAGCCGAGATGATGAAGAAATAAATGGAACTATCTACTCAGAGGATGATCTAATAATTACAGGTAGTGGTAGCCTCTTTATCCAGGCCAACTTTAAATATGGCATAGTAAGCAAGGATGACCTGTGGATTGAAGATGGAGATATTGAAGTTATAAGTGAGTACGATGGCATAAAGGGCAAGGACTCCCTAAATATATCTGGAGGAAAAATCACCGTAGACGCCCTGCATAATGGAATCAAATCCTCAAATACCAAAAAGCTTGGCAAGGGCCATGTGAATATTTCGGGGGGAGAAATAATAATTAGTGCAGGAAACGATGGAATCAAATCCATGCAAAAAGTCTGGATTACAGGGGGAAAGATCAGCGTAATTACCAGTACCGAGGGCATTGAAGCCCCAGAAATTGTTATAGACGGGGGAGATATAGATATCTATGCTACAGATGATGGGATAAACGCTTCTGCATCTGACATTATTAAGACAGGCCTAATTATGACTATAAATGGCGGTAACCTCTATGTTGAAGTTGGGCCTGGGGATACAGATGCCCTAGATAGCAATGGAGATTTAAGTATAACTGGCGGAAGAATAGAACTGGTTGGTAGGTCAGCTGTGGATTTTGATGGAAATGGGAGCTTTACAGGGGGAACACTTATCATTAACGGCCAGGAGGTTTCTGAGCTACCAAACCAAATGATGGGAGGCCCTGGAGGGCAAAGACCAGAACAGGGACCAGGACAAAGGCCAGGGCAAAGACCTTAAAAATCTCTCTAATACCAGAAAGAGTTTTGCTTAAGCTAGCAGAACTCTTTTTTTTAAGGTTTAGTTTTGGTTTACCCTGTAAGATAGACCTATCAGGAGGAAGATAGATGAAGAATAAAAATAATTTCCAGCGCTACGAGCAAAAGTATCTCCTAGATGCTAAACAAATAGAAGGACTAGTAGGTTTAATCGAAAAAGAGTTAACTGAGGACAAGTACCCCAGTTCTCAAATAGCTTCCCTCTATTTTGACACCAGTGACTTTCGCCTTATCAGGGCTTCTATTGATGCTGGTGACTACAAGGAAAAGCTAAGAGTTAGAAGGTACTTTAGTGATAAAGGAGCTAGTCCCTACTTTGTTGAGATGAAAAGAAAATACCATGGCCTGGTATATAAAAGGCGTAGAGAGATAGAAGACCTAGAGCAAGCCCTAGAAGAAAATAGCAAGAGCCAAATAGATAAAGAACTCAGCTATTTCTTTAGCTTCTACCCAGATCTAAAGCCNNAACCCTTGATAGAAATATTAGGGCTAGATTTAGTCAGCTTTATGACATGGAAGACTGGTCAGGCAGGCCTGTAATAGACTCCTCCATGGCTATCATGGAGGTCAAAAGCAATATGGGCTACCCCAGATGGTTTCTAGACTATCTGGCCGAAAACGAGGTTCATAAGACATCCTTGTATAATGGCCTGATGATTCTAAGAGATAAATCACTTATTATTAGAATAAATCCCACTGATTATTAAGCCAGTGGGATTATTATTAAGGAAAACTTCTTAACATTAACTTACTTTTTATCATCCTTCTTGTAGACCACCCTACCTCCAACCATGGTTAGCTCTACCTTAAGGTCCTTTATTTCTTCTTCTGGAATAGTAAAGATATCCCGATTAAGGATGACTAGGTCAGCAAGATAGCCTGGCTTTAACCTTCCCTTCCTGTCTTCATTAAACTCAATATGGGCACCTCCAAGAGTATAACTATCAATGGCTTCCTCTAGGCTGACCCTTTCATCGGGATAGTGGCCTCTTTCTGGATAGCCTTCTAAATCCTTTCTTGTTACAGCACAGTAGATGCCTGGAAAGGGGTTTAGTTCTTCAATGGGAGAATCGGTTCCATAGGAAGTATTTATCCCCAGTTTATTCATGGTCTTAAAAGCGTAGGAAGTAGAGGCCAGTTCAGGCCCTACCCTATCATCAACTATATGAAGGTCATAGTCTAAAAAGATAGGCTGAACTAAACAGGCAACTTCTAAGTCTC
Organism: Clostridiales bacterium DTU036; assembly: GCA_001512625.1. GTDB lineage: Bacteria > Bacillota > Clostridia > Peptostreptococcales > Acidaminobacteraceae > DTU036. The sequence continues at coordinate 10,958 of LFTD01000055.1, forward strand.
TGATTCTTTCAAGAAGCTTAAGGTCAGTTATCTGGGTATGAACTAGGCCATGCCTGAGTTTATTTCCTCCCTTAATAACCTTTTCATAGCTATCAAGGACCCTGCTAGCTGCCTCATCGCCTATAACATGGGTAACCACCTGCATGGCTCCCTCATGGGCTAGGCCTACCAGCTCATCCATCCTTTCATTACTAATAACTTCTATTCCAAAATTTCCCGGTTCATCCTGGTATTCCTTGCTAAGAAGAGCAGTCCTGCCTCCAAGGGAGCCGTCCTTAAAGAGCTTAAGGGGTCCAAGATAGAGCTGCTCATCATAGCTCTCATCCTGGTACTCGCTGGCAAGAAAGTCCCTTAGATTATCTGGTTCTTCTAGGTTTATCTGGTGGCGAAACCTAAGAAGGAGCTTGCCTTCCCTTTTTAGTTTCTTTAATAGCTCAAAAATTTCTTTATAATTGTTATCCCTGGCATCGGTGGAATGAACACTTGTCAGTCCAAAGCTCACTGCATGGTCTATGGCTGAAATATAGTAGCTCTCAAGCTCCTCAAGGCTGGGCCTGGGAAAATGCCTAGCAACATAGCTAAAGGCTTCTCCTTCATTTAGGATTCCAGAAGGAGTCCCATCTTCTTCAAGCTCAATAGTCCCTCCTTCAAGCTTTGGTATCTCATCAAATAGACCTGCAAGCTCCAGAGCCTTTGTATTGGCAGTAGCCACATGGCCACAGACCCGCTCAAATATAATTGGTATCTCTCTAGAGATTCTATCTAAATCATGGCGACTGGGCATCCTCTTTTCCCCAGTAAATAAGTCCTGGTTCCAGCCACCTGCTATTAGGCCACCCTCTACAAGTTTAGGCTTATCCTCAATAAACTTTCTTCCTATCTCCACCAGCTCATCTATAGTCCTGGCATCCCTAAGCCTAGGTAGAACCAGGTACTCTCCTACTGATAACAGGTGGAGGTGGCTATCAATAAAGCCTGGAAGTATTGTTTTTCCACCTGCATCAAGCTTCTCACAGCCCTCCCCAGCAAGCTCCATTATTTCCTGATTACTACCTACTGCTACAATAAGCCCATCTTTTATGTAAAGAGCCTCTTCAAAATGATCCTTATCTACATAGACCTTTCCATTATAAATAATTGTTTCCATGGTCACCCCTTTCTAAAACTCCTCTACTATTATACAAAACCTAGGACGCCTCTAGCAAATCAATTCTTAGCTA
>LFTD01000066.1 GCA_001512625.1 Clostridiales bacterium DTU036
AGCACATGGGGGCTTTCTTTTATTTCAATTATACGACCTACAACTACTGTACACTACCAGAAGTTTATATTACCCTTATATTAATCCCTTATATTAACCTTATATTAATTATTTACTTAAACGGTTGCACCACAACAAAATGAAAAGGAGGCCACATAGTGACCCCCTGCAAAAACTAATTAGATTTTCTTCTTCTTAATTTTAGAGCAAAAACCATGAATAAAAAACCAGCCAACAATATGAAAATATTTTCCTTCTCACCAGTTTTAGGTAGTTTATTGTCAGTCTTGTCCTTATCCTTATCCTTATCCTTATCCTTATCCTTATCCTTATCCTTATCCTTATCTGCATCACCCTTGTTATCAGAACCCTCGCCTGGTTTTTTATCATCAGGATCCTTCTCTTCATCCATATCTTCTAAGGATTTAATAGCATCCATGGCAAGTAGAGCCTGGCTAAGGATTTTATCAAGATCATCTTCACTATCAGTTGCTTCAAGAGCCTTGATGGCAGCTTCGACAATTTCCACTAATTCTTTTTGTTCCTCTTGACCATAGTCTTCAAGTTGTTTGTATGAATTTAGCTTTTTAAGGGCCGCTTTTCTTTTGGCTTCTAGATTAGCTGCTTCTTCCTCTCCAAGCTCCTGGTCTGTTTTAAGAGCTAGGATTGCCTTTCTAGCTGCATTTAGTGCCCCTGCAACCTGCTCTGGGCTAGTAGCAGATGAGATGGCTTCCTCTGCCTCAGCAAGAGCCTCAGCCAGCTTGGCCTTCTCCTCATCTCTGTATTTGTCAGGATCATTAAGATTATCAAGATCATTTCTTGCTTCTTCTTTGGCACTGGCTAGGGCCTTGGCTTCTTCCTTCGTAAGCTCCTGATTTGTTTTAAGAGCCTTGATAGCCCTTTTAGCTTTACTGAGGGCCTCATCTAATTCTTCTTGAGTATTTGCAGATGAAATATCTTCTTCTGCCTGGGCAAGAGCCTCTGCCAACTTAGCCCTTTCCTCTTCCCTATAGTCACCGGGTTTGTTGAGTTTCTCAAGTTCAGTTCTAGCCTCACCCTTTAGCCTTCTAAGCTCTTCAGCTTCCTCTTCACTATGCTCCTGATCTGTCTTAAGGGCTTGGATGGCAAGCTTGGCAGCAGCTAGAGCCTGGTCAATCTCCTCTTGGTTTGTAGCTGCAGAGATAGCTTCCTTCGCCTGGGCAAGCGCCTCAGCTAGCATTGCTTTTTCCGCTTCTCTATAGTCATCGGGGCTATTTAGCTCTTCTAGTTCCTGTCTAGCAGCACCCCTAGCTTCTTCAAGCAACTGGGCTGCAAGTAGCTCTTCTAATGCCCTTTCAGCGGCTTCTAAGATGGGTAGATTTGAAACCTTGGCTTTATTATCTTCACTCAAAGAATTATAAGCTTGCCTAGCACCCTCTACATCTGCTTGACTATGGGCTCCTACCTCGCCAATAGCATTAATCAAAGCTTCAACTGCACTTACTAGCTCATCCTGGCTTCCAAATAGTTCTAGATTAATAAGGGCTGCTGGAGCTGTATACTCCACCCCAGTTTGACCCTCCTTATTCTGATAGAGAACATGTTCAAAGCTGATTTGGAAATCACTATCATCTACTGTAAGGGGATCTTTTGAAAAACCAATATACTTGAGATTTTCACCAGCGAAAACTCTTTTTACTCCATTGCTATATGTTATGGTTACCTCCATCCCTTCAGGATTAAAGACATCACCTATAGCATAAAGAGTATTTGGTAGTTTAGTAACCTCTAGACTATCAATGGTAGAACCTAGCATCATCATAAAGGCCGAGTCATTCTTAAAGTACATATTTCCATATTCGTCAATAATTGGTGTGTTAATGGCATACTGGGCCTGGGCACCAGAGGGAGTAAAGAGAACGTAACCCGCATTAACTGTGGTCGTCGTCCCCCCTGAAGAGTAGCTTTCTTCAGTATACTCTGCTGGCTCTGTCTGGCCTGGCATATCAGAAATCATCCTAAGAGCTCCAGGAGTAAAGTTGTCAAAGAAGTAGACATAAACCTTGCCAGTATCTCCCTCATAGGCATTGGTAAGAACACCACTAGTTTGAGGATAACCCTTAGTTGGAACTGAGTATGCAATTTCCCAATTCACCAGATCTAAAACTGTAATGTTATGACCTGAATACTGGGTGAATTGGCCAGCTCCAGATACTCCTACATAGGCCCTTCCATTATAGATGGTTGGAGTAGAAGTCGACATAGAGGCAGTGCTGGTACCATTGTCTAGATATATGGCCCTGAGGCTACCTTCTTTAAAGGTTCCATCTTCATTGACTGAAATACCATAGAAGTGTCCACCCTTAGATGTGAAGTAATAGTCGCCTGTTCCATACTCATCATAGGTTATATTACTTCTAATGTCCCCCACATAGGGCATCTTAACCCTATCAATTACGGCTCCTGTTCTAGGATTAATACTTACTACACTAGCATAGCCAGTGGTATAACCAGAATCCCCATCGTCTGTTCCAACAATTAATAAGTCATCGGATACATAGGCACCTGCCCAGTAAAACCCTCCTTGACTACTATAAGTCCAAGAAGCTAGTTTTTCTTCATCGGACCTCGTTGGATCCTCATCTGTAACAGAAATAGCTACAAAGTTAGCATCCCTCACCTCAGAGTTCCAAAAACCTGTATAGATAAACCCATCATGATAGGTTATTTCAGTATTGGGTTGGCCACCGAGACTGTCGTTGTAAATCCAAAGGGATTCAAGACTCTGAGCATCAAAGGCCTGAACTCCACCATTTGAAAGACCAACAAAAATCATACCAGCTCCATAGGTGGGACTGTTAATAGCAAAGTTTGAAGCCCTGGCCATCTCCCCACTTTTAACAAGCTCACCAGTTATAGTGTCAATCTTAACAATGGTTTTACCATGGTAGGTATAAAGGAAACCATCAACTAAAATGGGGCAGCCCGTAGCTCCGCCACCAAATCCTTCACCTACTTTACTCGCCCAGTAAAGGACTGCATCCTCATCTTTGATTGGAGTTGCTTGATCGCTAACGCCATTGTTATTCTGATCTCCCCTAAAGGAAGGCCAGATGGACTCGAGATCCTTAAGATTTTCATTCTCTGGAGCTTTTTCTAAATTAATCTCAACTGAAGTATCTTTATCAGGAACTTCATAACCTTCAATTTTTTGCCCGACATAACCATTACTAGTTACTGTAATAGTGTACTTATAACCAGGAATCAGATCATAAACCTTGTCCTCAGCTACTGGGGTCTTTTTATCAAGCTCACTTTGTAGGAAGACTAGGGCATCCTCTGGAGTAGTTTTAAAGGTAATCTTAACAGGCTCAACCCTATTTAGGTGAATCTTATAGGTCTTAGGCAGGCTGTTATGATCCTTGTGGTTGACCTCTACAGCAATTTCATCAATATTATCCTCTGATAAATCAAAGGAAATCTTATCCAAGCTCTCATAGGGCTTACCATTTACAAGGGCTGAATAACCACCATTTAAAGCATACTCGTCCTCTGTGGAAATAAAGCTTCCACTTAGTTCTAAGCTTGTAATAGATGATGGAAGATCAACATAATAGTCAGTGACATCCCTATCAAAAATATTAAGATTACCCTCATCATCTTGGAAGGTAAAAGTTTCCAGTCCTGAGGCAAGACTGAGGTTCTCAAGATTTAGGACTCTATTTACCTTTATATCAATATCCTGGTAATAGGTTACCCCTGACTCAGTCTTAGAAGAACGAAGGACAAAATCCTTACCATAGGCGGTTCTTGCTATAACTCTTATAAGGTTTGTTGCATTACCTGTTCCTACAATATTTGTAATACTTGTTTCTGTATAGGTTCCGTCATAGGCTGCTGCTCCAATATACTGCTGATAGTAATGAGCCTTGACACTATAGCCATTAGAAGTGGTTGCCTGGGCATAAATTGTAGCCACAGCATCACTTATCAAATAGGTATAATCAAATTTGCTAGAACTAAAATCTGTATCCCTAGTATATTCATACCTGGTAGCTGCATTCATTGCATTGTATAAAGCAAAGTTTGATAGTGCGGGCTCTACCTTAGGTGTAGCAGCGCTTATTTCACTACCTGCTACTGCTTTAAAGCTAGCTGTGGCATGGTAGTTGGAATCCTTTGTAGCTATATAGCTATAAGTCTCATCGGGGATAAGCTCATAGTCTCCGCTTGCATTTGGTTCAATAGGATCCCCATCAGCATTTCTAACTTCTAGACTAACCCCTTCTTCATGGGTGAGTTTAACAAGAGCTGGGTCAAGTTTTGTAACCTTTAGCTCATAGGTCCTAGATGTGCCCTTTTCGTTACTGGCGATTACCTTTACTAGGTTTTCATCGCTTCCCTCGATAAGGACCCTATTAGGGATATCATCATCCATTTTTAGTGCTTCAACACTAACCTGGGAACCCTCTGTAAAAACTAAGGCCTCTATATCAAGGATTTCACTTATAGTATTTACACTATAGTTCTTGGTCTTAGGGTCAAAGGAAAGATTTAGCCTTGTGCCATTGGCATCCTTTAGAATCAGACTTTCTAAGGTAGCGGCTCTAACTATATCTACTTCCTTAGACTGAATCATTAAAAAGTTATTCTCATCTGTGTAACGAGCCTCTAAATTAAAGCTCCTTCCTTCCATTCCAGCATCAAGTAGACTGGTAAGAACAGATGCAGTAGAGGACCAACTTTTTTTAGTAGAGCTGTAATTAG
>LFTD01000006.1:0-6218 GCA_001512625.1 Clostridiales bacterium DTU036
TTTGTGCTAGATTTAGATATGCTTTTTAAGAAAAAAAGCATACATCGCAATAAGCTCAAATATGAATGTGTTTGACTTTACCTTGTCTAATAGCTATAATAAGGAGACTTGACTAAATAGAGAATAGGAGGTGTTAAATATGAAAAGAACCTTTCAACCAAAGAAGCGTAAGCGCTCAAAAGTACATGGGTTTATGTCTAGAATGAGCTCTCCATCTGGACGTAATGTTCTAAAAAGAAGAAGAAGTAAAGGAAGAAAAAAACTGAGCGCTTAAGACCCACCTTACCTGGAGACTACAATGAAGACAGCACCCTTAACCGATAACCGAGAATTCAAGAAAATCTATCGTGATTCCAATTCCAAAGTTACTCAATATTTTGTTCTTTATTATAGGCCGGGAACCTGTGATACAAGTAGAGTTGGTTTTACTGTTAGTAAAAAAATAGGGAATGCTGTTGTGAGAAATCGTGCTAGAAGAAGGTTAAAAGAATGCTTTCGACTCCACGAGGACAGCCTAGAGGGCTGTTATGATTTAGTGATCGTGGCAAGAGCCAGATCATTAAAGGGAGATTTCCACCATATGTGTAGGTTATTAAAAAAAGCCTTAGAAGAAATAAAATGATGAAAAAATTATTCTTAGCCATCATATCCTTTTATCAGCGCAGGATAACGAAGTACAAGCCTAAGACCTGTCGTTTCTATCCCACCTGCTCCCAGTATAGCTATGAAGCAATAGATAAGTACGGGGCTTTAAAAGGTGGTTTTTTGGCTATAAAGCGGATTCTTAAATGCAATCCTTTTCATCCAGGTGGTTATGATCCCTTAAAATAAGGAGGAAAAACCCGCGTGACCAAGTTATTTGCAGGAATTCTGCAACAGATTTATAATCTTATTGGAAGTTATGGGATTACCATTGTTGTATTTACTATATTGATAAGACTAGTCCTCTTCCCCCTATCTATTTCCCAGAGAAAGGGTATGGAAGCCAATAAGAGAATGCAGCCAAAAATGGCTGAATTACAAAAAAAATACGGAAAAGATAAAGAAGCCTATAATCAAAAGGTGATGGAACTATATAAAGAGGAAAATTTTAACCCCGCATCAGGCTGTCTTCCAATGCTTATACAGATTCCAATAATCTTTGTTTTATTTAAAATCCTAAGGGATCCGGTACCTTACCTTGGAGCTGAGGCCCTTGAACAAAGCTTTCTATGGTTACCAAATATGGCTGATCCCGACCTATTAATAAATGTTATACCTGGTTTAAGTGGTGCCCTAGCTAAACTTCCAGGTATCCTGCCAATAATTGCAGCCATCTTTACTTATCTGACATCAAAAAGTGCTCAGATGCAGCAGGCTCCAGCAGACCCAAATCAAAAGCCCCAGGGTCCAGATATGAGTATGATGACAATAATGTTTCCCTTTATGATTCTAATGTTTGGAGCTAGCTATCCAGCAGGTCTAATACTATACTGGGCGCTAAGTAATATAATTCAGTTTGTACAGGATATAGTAATCACCCGTATAGTTTCATCGGAGGATCTATCATGAAAATTGTGGAAAAATCTGGAAGAACCGTTGAAGAGGCTTTAGAACTGGCCCTTATTGAAATGGATCTTTCCGAAGAAGATGTTGAATATGAAGTTTTAGAAGAAGATTCTAAAGGTTTTCTGGGACTTTTTGGATCAAAAGAAGCAAAAATTCGCGTCACTGAAAAAGAGAATGTTCATAAGGTAGCCAAGGCCTTTCTTGAAGAAACCTTGGAAAAAATGAATATCTATGCAAAAGTAGACGTTGAACTCACTGAAGATGGTATCTTTGCAACAGTTTCTGGCGACAACATGTCGGTAGTTATTGGCAGAAGGGGTAAGACCTTAGACGCCCTCCAGTACTTGACCAATCTAGTGATTAACAGGGATAGGGAGAACTACATCCATTTGGTTCTAGATAGTGAAGACTACCGAGCTAAAAGGAAAGAGTCCCTTGAGGAACTGGCCTATAGGATGGCTGATAAGGCCAAACGCCAACGCAGAGACATAATCCTAAATCCTATGAATAGCTATGAAAGAAGAATAGTACACTCAGCCCTTCAAAAGGATGAGGAAGTTTCTACAAGAAGCGAAGGAAGAGACCCATATAGAAAAGTGATTATCTTTTTAAACCGCTAGCCCAGAGATTTTTCTGGGCTTTTTTTTGGAGAAGAACATGAGTACAATTTGTGCCATATCCACCTCTTTAGCAGAGGCGGCCATTGGAATTGTAAGGCTTTCAGGGCCTGATAGTTTAAAAATTGCAAAAAAAATTTTTAGGGGGGCAGACCTAGAAGAAAAACCTAGGTATCTCCACTATGGCCATATCTACAGAAATGAAGACATGGTAGATGAGGTTTTGGCGGTGTATTTTAAGGGGCCTAAGACCTATACAAAGGAAGATATGGTGGAAATAAACTGCCATGGAGGAGCCATGGCACTAAGAAGAGTGCTGGCCCTTTGTATGGAAGAAGGTGCAAGGCTGGCCGAGGCTGGGGAGTTTACCCAAAGGGCCTTTTTAAATGGTAGACTGGATTTGACCCAGGCCGAGGCTGTTATGCAGCTAATCCAGTCCAAGACAGAACTAAGCTATGATGTGGCCCTAACCCATCTTGGAGGTGATATCTCTAGAAAGGTGGCTCAGATCAGGGAGCTTCTCCTTGGACTACTTGCTTCCATAAGTCTTTCTATAGACTATCCTGAGGAGGATGAAGAAGAAATCAGCTATGAAAGGCTTAGGGCAGGCATGGAGGAAGTCAGGGATGAGCTACTGAGGCTCCTAGAGAACTCTAAAAAGGGAAAGCTTCTTGAAGAAGGCCTTAGAACTGTTATTTCAGGCAGGCCCAATGTGGGTAAGTCTACCCTACTAAATACCCTGTCAGGCCATAGTAGGGCCATAGTTACAGATATTGCTGGGACTACCAGGGATACAATAGAAGAAAAGATTCAAATAAGTGGCCTACCCCTTATTCTTATTGATACAGCTGGCCTTAGGGACACTGAGGATCCCGTTGAGTATCTTGGGGTGGAAAGAAGCCACCAGGCCATGGAAGCAGCGGATTTTATCCTCTATGTTTTAAGCGCAGAAGAAGCACTGATAGAAGAGGATATAGAAAGGCTAAGGCTCCTTAAAAACAGGGAATATCTAGTTATTATTAATAAGATGGATAAGGAAATTAGCCTTGATTTAGACCTGGTTTATTCCTTGGTTTCTAGGGAGAATGTTCTTTTTACCTCCCTTGTAAAAGAAGAAGGGATAAGAGAGATAGAAGAGGCCATTCTTGATAGGACAATTGGTAAAGAGCTTAGTCTTGGTGAGCCTCTAATACAAAACCAGCGCCAGATAGGCTTACTTAATGAGGCACTTAGCTGGGCTGAAGACGCCCTTAGAGATATTGATGAGGGTCAGGCCTATGACTATATAGATGTAAATATCAGGGGAGTCTTTGATAGCCTAGGGCTGGTCCTAGGAGAAAATAACCCCGATATAATGGGAGAAGTCTTTAGTAGATTTTGTGTAGGTAAATAAATGAAATACGATATTATAGTTGTGGGAGCCGGCCATGCCGGTGTAGAGGCAGCCCTAGCAGGAGCTAGGATGGGTAGGAAGGTCTTACTCTTAACTATGAATTTAGACTCCATTTCACTACTAGCTTGTAATCCTTCTATTGGAGGAACAGGAAAAGGCCACCTGGTTAGAGAGGTTGACGCCTTAGGTGGAGAGATGGGCCTTCTAGCAGATAGGGTAACCCTCCAATCAAAGATGTTAAATACTGCCAAGGGACCAGCTGTACACTCCCTTAGAATCCAGGCAGATAAGTATCGCTACCATGAAGAAATGAAAAAGGTACTGGAGAATACTAAAAACCTAGATCTTCGCCAGGCTGAGGTTACTGAGCTTATAGTTGAGGATGGAAAAGTTAAGGGAGTAGTAGCCTCTGCTATGGACTTTTATGCTCCGGCAGTTATCCTAGCTACAGGTACCTACCTAAGGAGCCTTTGCTTTATAGGAGATTTAGTTTTGGATTCAGGTCCTTCTGGACTTTATAATAGTAAGAAGCTATCTGATAATCTAGAGGAGCTGGGATTTAAGCTAAGAAGGTTTAAGACAGGAACCCCTGCTAGGATCCACGCAGCCTATGTTGATTATGACAAGCTGCTAATCCAAAATGGAGATGAGAAGCCCATCCCCTTCTCTTTTATGAACGATAGTCTGGATTTTGAGGAGATGCCCTGCTACCTTGGTTACTCTAATACCACTACCCATGATATTATCCAGGAAAATATCCACCTTTCAGCCATGTATAGTGGAAATATTGAGGGTACCGGTGCCAGGTACTGCCCTTCAATAGAAGATAAGATTACTCGCTTTGCTGGTAAGGAGCGCCACCAGCTCTTTTTAGAGCCCGAGGGAGCCAGTACCAGCGAGCTCTATGTCCAGGGCATGAGCTCCTCCCTGCCCGAAAGGGTCCAGGAGGAATTTCTAAAAAGCATTGAAGGCTTTGAGAATGTCAAAATTATGAGGCCAGGCTACGCCATTGAGTATGACTGTATAGACCCAACTATCCTTAAGCTTTCTTTAGAGAGCAGGGATATTGAAGGCCTCTACTTTGCTGGTCAAATCAATGGGTCTTCAGGCTATGAGGAAGCCGCAGCCCAGGGACTGATGGCTGGCATAAATGCCCACCTAAAGCTTGATGGCAGGGAGCCTCTAATTCTAAGGAGGGACCAGGCCTATATAGGAGTTCTTATTGATGACCTGGTTACAAAGGGAACCAATGAACCCTTTAGGATGATGACCTCAAGAGCCGAGTATAGACTGGTTCTGCGCCAGGATAATGCAGATATGAGGCTATCAGATTTAGGCTATGAGGTTGGCCTGGTAAGTGAAGAGAGGTTTTCTAGAAAGGAAGCTAGAAGAAGGGCCTTTGAAGAAGAGCTTGTAAGACTTGAAAAGACCAGTCTACCCTTAGATACAATAAACCCCTATCTTGAAAAGAAAGACCTAGCTGTTCTTTCATCTTCACCTAAGCTGATTAGTCTTTTAAGAAGGTCTGATATGAGCTATGAAGATCTTGAAAACCTGGGCTTTGGCTCAGAGATTTCAGAAGATGTAAAAAAGATGGTGGAAATTGAGGTCAAGTACAAGGGTTATATAGAAAAACAGATGCGCCAGGTAGACCAGTTTAGGAACCTAGAGGATAAAAGGTTACCTGAGGATCTGAACTATTTAGAAATAGACAATCTAAGGATAGAAGCCAGACAAAAACTCCAAACCATGAGACCTGATAACCTAGGTCAGGCCTCTAGGATTTCCGGGGTTAGTCCAGCTGATATAACGGTTTTACTGATTTATTTAGAAAAAAGGAGACGTAGTGAAGAAACTAGGTCCTAATATAAGTGAAGAAGAGATAAAAAAGTTAGAGACTTTTAAGGATATGGTTCTGGAAAAAAACAGGGTTATGAATCTAACCGCCATAGCTGAGGAGGATTTTTATCTTAAGCATTTTGTGGATAGCCTTAAACTCTTAGAATTTGAAAAGCTTGAAGGTAGAGTGCTGGATCTGGGAACTGGAGCAGGCTTTCCAGGAATTCCCCTGGCTATTATGCTTCCAGAGGTGGATTTTCTTCTGATGGACTCCTTAAAAAAGAGGATAGGCTTTCTTGAAGAGGTGGTTGATAGGCTGGGCCTTAAAAATGTTAAGCTCATTCATTCTAGGGCTGAAGATGGTGCCAGAAAAGAGTATAGGGAGAGCTTTGATTATGTGGTTACTAGGGCCCTGGCCAGCCTTCCTCTTCTTCTTGAATACACCATCCCCTACTTGAAAACTGGGGGCATCCTCTATGCTTATAAGGGCATTAAGGTGGACCAGGAGATAGAGGAAGCAAGAAGGGCCCTTGATATCCTGGGTGCAGAAGTTGAAGAAATTTATTCCTATAAGTTAGAGGATGAAGACTATAGGATAGTAAAGATAAAAAAAAGCAAGGCAACCCCTAAGAAATATCCAAGAAGGGCTGGACTTGCTTCAAAGGAACCATTATAGGGCATAGCTGACTATGCCCTATAATTTTCCTTGGCTATGGAGTTGGCCCAGAAAGTAGGGCATTTGTATCCTCCACCAGGGCCAGTCATGGTTGACATCATAGCCCCAGTAGTCGAACCAGCCCCCTACTCCTCTATTTGAGAGA
>LFTD01000006.1:6273-6554 GCA_001512625.1 Clostridiales bacterium DTU036
AGGGCTATAAGGGTGTCAAAGATATCAGGGTGCCTAAAGAAGAAGTTGGCAGAATGATAGCCACCCATGCTGCAGCCAGTTGCAATTAGGCCTCCTTGGTAGCCACCGTGGTGCTTAATAAAGGGCACTAACTCATCAACTATATATCTATCATAGTCATTATGCCTTCTGGCTCTCTCAAGGGGTAACTTATAGTTATCTAACCAGCTTTCATTATCTACGCTATCTACTGCGTAGACCTGGATTAGGCCCTGGTCAATAAAGTCCTTAACTGCTTCAAT
>LFTD01000006.1:6612-15445 GCA_001512625.1 Clostridiales bacterium DTU036
CCTCTGTGGCCATAGACCTTAAGCTCCATTTCCCTGCCAATATGGGAGCTATAAAACTTAAAATACTCAGTTTTCATTTTTTCACCTAGCTTTCAACTATAAATTTGTAGGCTTCAACTATGGGTTCTAGTTCCTTATGCCTGAAGATAAAGGCGTAGTTTCCAAGAGCCCTTGAGAATACAGAAGCAATTGGGCCTTTATGGACCAGTATATGTCCATATGCCTGATTAACCGCCTCAATAGGTGGTGCTTTTTTATACCCACATAGCCACAATAGTAGCTAGGAGACCCAGGAATTTCGGTTTCATGATTCATAACAAGTTTTGCATACTCTTTGTAGAGGTCTGCATCATTTTGATAATTGAAGATGTCCATTGAGAAGCCACCAGGTGGTCTAACATTGATTTCAAGGGCTATTAGCCTACCATCCTCAGTCCTGAAGAATTCTAGATGGAAGAATCTTTCCTTTAAGTTAAACTCTTTAAGGGCTCTAAGTCCCATTTCTTTAAGGTCCATGGGTATTTCTTTTTGAGAATGGTAGAAGATATTTAAATCCTCATTTACAACTTCCATGATTCCACTGGAAAAGATAAAGGAGTTTAGGAAGATTACCCTTCCCTCTTTATCAGTTAAGCCATTAAAGCTATGGATCTCACCTTGAATAAACTCTTCCATAATATAATCCATCTCAGGTTTAGTTTTAAAGAAGTCCACAAGTTCATTTTTATTATTAATCCTATAGGTATGGGCAGCCCCCACTCCATTATCTGGTTTGGCCACAACTGGATAGCCTACTTTTTTAATAAGGGCCTCTGCAGACTCAAGGTCTTCTACTACCCTACCCCTGGCTACAGGAATACCTGCTCTTACAAAGACTTCCTTCATCTTAGACTTGTATTTGAGGGGCTCCATATCCTAGCTTTTTAAACCAAAGACATTAAAGTCAGTTCTTAGCCTAGCATCCTGTTCTAGCCAGTGTTCATTATGGGATTCTATCCTATCAATTTTTCCATACTTAAAGGTAAAGTAACCACAGGCTCTAAGGACCTGGTCATAATCCTCCATGTCCTGGACCTTGTAGTATTCAGTCAGGCTATTTTTTAACTCATTGTCTAGATTATCATAGGCTTCTGAGCCTACTGCTAGTACATTTAAGCCTAGCTCAGCTAAGCTTATTACAAAATATTTATAATTATCCGGAAAATGGGGGGATATAAAGATATAGTTCATAAGTTTCTCCTCTGTGGTAGGTCCTGGGGTCTGTTGCCCTCCATTATATAATCTGCTGCATCTAGGAGCACCTGGAGGTCTTCGCTTCTAAGAAAATATGCATAGTCACCCATGGCTGCAGAGAGTATTGTGTTTACTGGGCTATGGTGGCGGATTATACCAGCGTATTTATCTAGTATTTGATCTCTATTGTGGATGTGGCTTACATGGGGCCTTTCTTTAATGCCTACATAGATGGAATAATAGGGTGCTGGGTTTTTTTAGGCTAGACTCCCCATTTGTTAAAAGTTTAGCATACTCTAGATAGACATCTCCATCCTGACCATAGTTAATAATATCCAGGCTGTAGCCGCCTGGGGGCCTAAAGTTAACTTCAAGGGCCACCAGGCTCCCATCATCTAGTCTAAAAAACTCTATATGGAAAAACCTCTCTTTTACATCAAAGTATTTAAGGACTTTTGCCCCCATTTCCTTTAGATCTTCGGGGATTTCTCTTAGGGAATAGAGATACATATCAAGGTCCTTGTTAACCGTATCCATAACCCCGGTATAGTAGGCAAAGGAGTTGGTAAAGACAATCTGGCCCTGGCTATCTGCAAGGCCATCAAAGGTCACTATCTGACCCTGAATAAATTCTTCGAATATATAGTCGATTTCATACTTATGAAGGAAAAACTCCACCAGGTCCTGGTCATTTTCGAGTTTGTAGGTCTTGGTTGCCCCTACTCCCATATCAGGTTTAGCAATTACTGGAAACCTACTTCTTTTACAAAAGTTCTGGCCTCCTTTAGCTCTTTTATAACCCTTCCTCTAGCTACTGGAATACCAGCCTTGATAAAGACCTCTTTCATGGCAGACTTGTACTTGATTGTCTCTAGATCTCTGGGCTTTAGACCATAGACATTAAAGTCTTCTCTTAGCTGGGCATCTAGGCTGAGGCAGTGCTCATTATGGGACTCTATCCTATCGATCTTTCCATATTTGAAGGTAAAGTATCCACAGGCTATAAACATGTCATGGTAGTTAACCATGTCATTGACATAGTAGTATTCGGTGAGATGGGCTTTAAGCTCTGGATCTAGAAAGTCATAGTTCTGGGAGCCTATGCCCAAAACCCTAATACCCTGTCTAGCCATTTGAACAGCGAAGTGTTTGAAGTTTTCTGGGAATTCTGGAGAATTATAGATATAGTTCATTGCCCCACCCCTTTCTAAAATATTAGATACTATTGTAATAAATTCGGAGGTCCATGTGAAGTAAAACTTTACAAATATCAACCTTTATGTAATTATTTAAGGAAGATATGTCTTTTCTTCTTTTTAAGACAAAAGTCCTTAATATTTGCTACAATGTACTAGAGGTGAATTATGCAAAAAAGACTTGCTATTTTTAATCAAAAGGGAGGAGTGGGTAAAACCACTGTCAGTGTAAACCTGGCAGTAGGCCTTGCCAGGCGTAAAAAGTCTGTTTTAATGGTGGATTTAGACCCCCAGGCCAATTCTACCAGTGGCTTTGGAAAAACTCCCGGCGATCAGCCTAGTATCTATGAAGTTTTTCATGGTAAAGTGGACCTGAAGGATACTATTTTAAGTTTAGAGAAGAATTTAGATCTAGTCCCCTCTTCCAAGGATCTAGCAGCCTTTGCCATGGAGGTTGAAGACAATTCTCCTGGACTATTAAGGAAAATCCTGGAGCCAATTTTTGATGACTATGACTACCTTCTTATTGACTGTCCTCCTTCTCTGGGCTTTTTATCGCTTAATGCTCTGGTGGCTGCCCATAGTGTGCTTATCCCCATTCAGTGTGAGTATTATGCCCTGGAGGGCCTATCCCAGCTTACTGAGACCATGGATATGATAAAAAGAGGGATAAATCCAGACCTGCATTTAGAAGGGGTCCTTTTAAACATGGTTGACAAGCGAAATAATCTGACAAAGGATGTGGCCATGGAAGTCAGAAAGTTTTTCAAAGACAAGGTATATGATACTGAAATACCTAGAAATGTCCGCTTAGCTGAAGCTCCTAGCTATGGAATGAGTATTTATGACTATGACAACCTTTCAAGGGGAGCTATGAGTTTTAAGAGATGGGTGCGGGAATTTATAAAAAGGAGTGAAGAATGGCAAAAAGAGGAGGCCTAGGCAAGGGGCTGGAAGCCCTACTTACCACAGGACTTGAAGAAGAGGCCTTGAGGGTAGAACATATATCTTTAGATGAGATTAAGCCCAATCCTTCCCAGCCTAGGAAGGACTTTGATGGAGAAAGGCTTGAAGCGCTGGCCCTTTCTATTAAAGAACATGGAGTTTTGCAGCCTATAGTGTTAAGAAAGACAAAAAACGGCTATGAGATAGTTGCTGGAGAGCGTAGGTACAGGGCTAGTAGAGAAGCAGGACTTAAGGAAATACCTGCTATAGTTAGGGAAATGGACGGTCAGCTTCAGGCTAGACTGGCTATGGTGGAAAACCTCCAAAGGGAGGACCTTGATAGTATTGAAGAAGCTCAGGGTTATAAGCTTCTACAAGATAGTTATAAACTAAATCAAAATGATTTAGCGGAGCTTGTAGGTAAGAGCCGGGTTTATATCTCAAATACCTTGAGACTACTAGTACTAGATGAAAAAATCCAGGACTTAATTAAAGATGGTAGCCTTAGTGCAGGCCATGGTAGGGCGCTTTTAATGTTTCCTGAGGAAAAAAGACTTCAGATTGCACAACTAGCTCTAGAAAAGGGATTATCTGTAAGAGCCTTGGAATCCATGAGTAAAGAAAAGGTGAAGAAGGAAAAGGCACCAAAGGATCCCCATATCAGGGATATAGAGGAGAAGCTAACTTCAAGTCTTGGTACCAAGGTAAATATAAGCATGGGAAGGCGTAAGTCAGTTCTGGAAATTTCATTTTATAATAGGGAGGACCTGGAAGAACTGATTAAAAAGCTGCTTTAATGTTTCACGTGAAACATTAAGCTGTATTTGATGTATTACTAGAGTGAAATTGTCTCACTATTAAATGTTGGCATCAAGGTATTGAGTTTAGGCGATAAAGAAAGAACTTTAGTTTGAATGTTTCACGTGAAACATTCAAGGCTAGCCATAAGATGTTTCACGTGAAACATTTGATCAGGAGGGATTATGGGAATTATCTCCAAAATAAAGGATTCTAGAAATAGAATTGTAGCAGAAGAAGAAAAAATGTTACTTCTTTTGCTCTTTTCACTGAGCCTTATGCTTTTAGCTTTGGTTTTTAATAGCCCCAGAGAGATTGGCCAAGGTATGTGGATTATCTTTAAGTCCAAGGACAACCTTATAACTGACTACATGGCCCTGGCGAGTCCTGGAGCCGCCTTATTTAACGCTGGAATTATAAGTATGCTTTCCCTCTATCTAATTAAAAGAAGTGGGGCCAATTTATCTGGGGCTACCTTGGCAGCCTTCTTTACCATGGCAGGTTTTGCTTTCTTTGGGAAGAATCTTTTTAACTCCCTTCCAATCACATTTGGGGCCTACCTTTACTCTAGACTTGTAGGGGTTAGGTTTAACACAGTCATTCTATCGGCATTTTATGCTACAGGCATATCTCCCCTAATAACAGAAATTGCCTTTTCCCTGGGATTTACTCCTATAAAGGGCATAGCCTATGCTTACATGGTTGGAATTTTTATAGGGCTGATTTTCCCCCTTTTATCTTCTAGATTTCTGGCCTTTCATCAAGGTTATAACCTCTATAACGGTGGCTTTACCTGTGGGATTATTGGAATGTTCTCCCTAGGCTTTCTAAGGATGTTTGGCTATAACATAGATAGCGTAGATATAATCTCCACAGAATATAATCTAAATCTCCTCCTGGTTCTAATTGGGATTTTCTCAACTTTCTTGCTGGTGGGGCTCTACCAACAGAATTGGAGTTTTAGAGAGTATGAAAAGCTAACCAAGGAGACAGGAAGGCTGGTAACTGACTTTACCAATTTGTATGGCTTTGGCCTAACCCTTATAAATATGGCTATAATGGGATTTATCTCAACAGCCTACGTTCTACTAACTGGTGGAAGCCTCAATGGCCCCATACTGGGAGGAATCTTTACAATAGTTGGGTTTTCAGCCTTTGGTAAGCATCCTAGGAACACAATTCCTATTTTTATAGGTGTTTATCTGGCCCTACTACTTAACATCTACAATCCAAGGTCCACTGGTTCCACCCTAGGAGCCCTTTTTGGGACTACTCTGGCACCTGTAGCTGGGAGGTATGGCCCGATAGCTGGAATTGTAACAGGCTTTATGCACGCTGGTATGGTAACAAATATAAGCTATCTCCATGCTGGAGTTAATTTATACAACAATGGCTTTTCTGGGGGCTTTATTGCAGCAACTCTGGCACCTATTTTTGAGGTAATTGAGGAGGTTATTAATGAAAAGAAGAGAAAGAGAGAAGTACAAAGCTAGGAAGATAATTGATGAATTAACCGGTTATCTTCTGCGTAATAACATTAAAAAATTAAGCATTTATCTTGAAATTGAAGAGGATAGGATCAATATATCTCTTTGGGGTCAGTTGACCTGCACTATCCCAGATCTGGAGGATGTTATTAAACTTATGAATGCCAAACGGGTACCAGAAATGGAGGAATACTACGAACACCTTCTTGGGTCTGGCATCAATGCTAATGATATGAATCTTCTAGGGGCCATGGTGGACGAAGCTAGTTATGAATTGAAAGAGGATAGACTAGAGGTGAGGGTAACAAGATTTATATGACAGATAAAGACTATATGCTTCTAGCCTTGGAGGAGGCAAAAAAGGCCTATCTTGAAGATGAGGTTCCAATTGGAGCAGTCATTGTAAGGGAAGGGAAAGTTTTGGGTAAAGGTTATAATAAGAAGGAAGGCCTTCAGGATGCCACTGCTCATGCAGAGATCATGGCTCTTAGAGCAGCCATGAAAAATCAGGGAGCCTGGCGCTTGACCGGGGCTACCATTTATGTTACAATAGAGCCCTGCGTGATGTGCATTGGTGCCTTAATCCAGGCCAGGGTTGAGCGCCTTGTCTTTGGTGCTCCCGACCCAAAGTTTGGAGCAGTTGTCAGCCTTCATAAGCTGGCAGATGATGAGAGACATAATCACAGACTAAGCTATACTGGTGGAGTCCTTGAAGATGAATCCAGAGAGCTTATGCAGAGCTTTTTTAAGGCTAAGAGATAAGGAGAGGTGACCGAGCGGCTAAGGAGCACGCCTGGAAAGCGTGTAGGGTGTAACAGCCTCGCGGGTTCAATTCCCGTCCTCTCCTCCATTGCCGTGCTAGATGGGGCTTTAGCGGTGCCCTGTGACCTACAATCCGCTATAGTAGGGTCGAACACCTTTTTGAGGGACCTTGAGGTGGAGCTGCTCTTGGCAAGCACCGATGAAGGATGAGTCCTACGCAATGAAGACTTTTGAACCCCGTCAGGTCCGGAAGGAAGCAGCGGTAAGAGAGACCCTCCATGTGCCGTGGGAGCGCTGATCCCGAGAGAACTACCAAGCTAACGTCTGGTTTAAGGTTTCGAAGGAGGCGCACGGTTTAAACAAAGCTCTTAGGAGCTTTTTTTTTATAATTTGACTCCCAGTGTAAGGAGAAATCATGGGAATAATTAACTTTGTGAAGAAAAAAATGGGCCAGGGCGAGATTAACCGCCTTAGTAAAATAACTGATGAAATAGTAGAGATAGGTAAATCCTTAAAAGGGCTTAGTGATGAGGAGCTCCAAGGAAAAACCCAGGAGTTTAAGAAAAGACTAGCTGATGGAGAGGAACTTGATGATATTCTAAATGAAGCCTACGCGGTTGTTTGTGAAGCTTCTACTAGAGTTCTAGGGATGAGCCCCTATCCAGAGCAGATTATGGGGGCCATAGTCCTCCATGAAGGCAGGATTGCTGAGATGAAAACAGGGGAGGGCAAGACCCTGGTTGCCACCATGCCCCTTTATTTGAATGCCCTAGAAGGAAAGGGAGCCCATCTGGTTACAGTTAATGACTACTTGGCCTCCTACCAAAGCCAGTGGATGGGTAGACTTTATAATTATCTGGGCCTAAGCGTTGGCTGCCTAACCAATGAGCTTAAAGGTGAAGAAAGAAGGGAGCAGTATGCTGCCGATATCACCTATGGAACCAACAATGAGTTTGGTTTTGATTATCTTCGTGACAATATGGCAATATATTCGTCATCTGTTTATCAAAGAGAGCTTAATTATGCCATTGTTGACGAGGTTGACTCTATTTTAATTGATGAGGCTAGGACCCCACTTATTATTTCAGGCCAGGGGGCCAAGTCCACTGACCTCTATGCCAAGGCCAATGGCTTTGCTATGACCCTAAATAAGGGAGATGTGGACATCGATGAAAAGGCCAATACCATCATGCTGACTGAAGAAACCGGCATGGACAAGGCAGAAAAGTACTTTGGAGTGGATAATCTTTCAGATATGGATAACATGGAAACCTTCCACCATATCAACCAGGCCATTAGGGCCCGCTTTTTAATGAAAAAAGATGTGGACTATGTAGTTAAGGATGGAGAGATTGTAATAGTCGATGATTTTACTGGTAGACTGATGCCAGGCAGGCGCTACTCTTCAGGGCTCCACCAGGCAATTGAGGCCAAGGAGGGCATTGAGATAAGAAAAGAGTCCCAGACCCTGGCTACTATTACCCTGCAAAACTTTTTTAGGATGTACGCAAAGCTTGCTGGTATGACAGGGACTGCCAAGACCGAGGAAGAGGAATTTAGGGAAATCTACGGCATGGATGTACTGGAGGTTCCCACTCATATGCCTGTTATTAGAGAGGACCTTGGAGATGTGGTCTATGGCTTTGCTGAGCACAAGTACAAGGCCATAATCGAAGAGATTGCAAGAAGGCACGCAACTGGCCAGCCTCTACTTGTGGGTACAGTTTCAATAGAAACCTCTGAGTTTTTGTCCAGGGAGCTAAAGAAGATTGGAATAAAACACGAGGTTTTAAATGCCAAGCACCACCATAGGGAGGCAGAGATAATTGCTCAGGCTGGTAGATTTGGATCAGTTACTATAGCCACCAACATGGCTGGTAGGGGGACTGATATTCTTCTTGGGGGTAACTTAGAATTTATGCTAAGGATCCATTTAAGAAAAGAAGGATTTGATGATGAGGTTATAGGCAAGGCGCTAAGCCCCTTTGAATATAAGGATGATGAGGTAAAAAAGGCCCAGGAGGCCATTGAAAAGGTTAGGGACCTCTTTGAAGCAGAAATTAAAGAGGATGCCAGAAAGGTTAGAGAAGCCGGTGGGCTCCACGTCCTAGGGACTGAGAGACATGAGGCTAGGAGGATTGACCTCCAGCTAAGGGGTAGGTCTGGTCGCCAGGGAGACCCAGGTTCCAGCCAGTTTTATCTATCTTTAGATGATGACCTCTTTAGAATTTTTATGGGAGAAAGCTATATTGAAATGCTTAGGTCAACTGGCATGGATGAGGACACACCTATCCAGCATAAACTTCTAACAAAGGGGATAGAATCCTCTCAGAAGAAGGTTGAGAGCAACAACTATGGCATAAGG
This sequence comes from Clostridiales bacterium DTU036, assembly GCA_001512625.1. Taxonomy (GTDB): domain Bacteria; phylum Bacillota; class Clostridia; order Peptostreptococcales; family Acidaminobacteraceae; genus DTU036. Next base: position 15,399 of record LFTD01000006.1, read on the forward strand.
CGCTACGTTCTTCAGTATGACCAGGTTATGAATGAACAAAGAAAGCA
>LFTD01000056.1:0-1083 GCA_001512625.1 Clostridiales bacterium DTU036
ACCATTTGCTGGGCAACAGTTGTAAGTGGTAATCCCATATAAGTAAGGGTGAAAACTGATGCAAGAGCTACAGCATAGGCTATGGGAAATCTTAGGACTATCATACCTAAAAAACTACCTATTAGAATAAAAATTGCAATAGTTTCAGGATTCATTATTTACTCCCCTCTTCCCAAAAAGCCAGTTTTCTAATATGGCCATAGAGACTTTCAATTTGAAATAGTATCATACCAAGCCCAGCAAGAGGTACTGGAAAGTACATCCAAAAGCGAGAAAGGTTAGGCATACTAATATAGGTACCCTTAGCACCAATAGTGCTGGCATATTTCCAACCAACAGTTACCATTATGTAGGCTAGTAGTAAAACAAATAAATCAGATAAAATATCAAGATAAACAACAACTTTTTTTGGTAGGTAATCATCAAAGGCTGTCATTCTTATATGGGCCCTTCTTCTAATTGCAAGAGCTGCAGAAAGAACAGCAAAATAGGCCATAAGGGTTAGAACTATCTCTTCACTCCAGGCTGGATCAGGAATAAAAGAAACATATCGTCCTGCAACAGCCATACTGGTAATGGCTATATCTGCAATTAAGAGTATCTTACATAGGTTCAAGATACCTTTGTAAACCAAATCATAAAATGGTTCTACCTTGTCTAATGTACCAAAGACTTTAGACATCTTTTCCTCCTTAAAAGACTTAAGGCACAAAGGCTCAAATTTGCCTTTGTGCCTGAGAAAACTAGGTTATTTTCTAATTCATTTTATTTAAGATCAAGAATTTGTTGGTATAGGTCTTCGTAGCCCTTGATAGCAGATTCAACTGTTGGTTTAACAGCTTCTTGCCAAGGAGTCTTATCATCTACAGGAACGATGTTTACACCTTCTTCTTCAAGAAGTTTAAGAACTTCGTTTTCAGCAGCTTCTGAGTTTGCTCTATTTTGAGCAGAGGCGTAGGCGCCAGCTTCCATAATCCAGTTTTGTTGTTCTTCAGTAAGCTTATCCCAAGCTTCGTCGGTAATTACTACTTGAATAGCACCAAGTGTGTGACCATCAAGGATAATTGTAGGAGCAACTTCTGG
>LFTD01000056.1:1150-4758 GCA_001512625.1 Clostridiales bacterium DTU036
CTGCACCAAGGTCTGATACCATGCCTGTCATAACAGGGTCATTGGAGATTCTGAGTTTCAAGCCTTTAAGGTCATCAATACCCTTAACTTCATTTCTAAAGAAGAAATGTCTAAAGCCTTCTTCACCATACCATAGTCCTCTAATACCTGAACCGTTTTCATAGGGCTCTTCTAGGAATTCAGGAGCTAAATCTGAGTCAGCAAAGTTCCAGAAATGCTCGCGGCTTTCAAAGATAAAGGGAATTGAAAGCATTTTGGACTTGGCACCGCCGTAGCTTGTAAGGGCAAAAGCAGAGATACGTGACATATCAATGGTTCCACCACCGCCAAGCATAGAGTCAAGAACGTCTTCTTCAGAGCCAAGAACTCCTGAATGCTGAATATCAATAGTGATGTTACCGCCAGAAATTTCTTCTACTTTCTCTTTAAAGTCTAGACCAAATTGGCCAACAATTGTATCAAGTGGGTTAACTTCAGCATAAACAAGAGTTACTGCTGGTGAATCAGTCTCAACAACTGCTCCATCATCTTTAGGCTCCTCTTGTGGAGTGCCTTCTTCTTTGGGCTCGTCTTCTACTACTGGATCAGCTGCTGCTTTTTGACCGCAACCACTAAATAGGCCTAGGGCTAGAACCAGTACTAGTAAAAGTGATAGTATCTTGCTTCTTTTCATTTTCTCCTCCGAACTGTTTTGTTTTTGTTTATTTATTGTAGCTAACCTGTTATTTATTTTGAAATAATCGAGATTAATTGCAACTATATTATCATAGACCTCAAAAAAAAGTCAATCAATCCGACTGTTTTTAAGCTTCCTTAGGCCTATTAGGTCTTAATTTGTTTACTAGGGTGAAAACAAACATCATAAAGGCAGCAATCCCAATAGCTGTCATACCACCAGCTATTCCTACCTTCTCAGCTACAACCCCAGTTATATAGGGCATAAGTATTCCGCCCAGTCCAGCTACTGCTAGCAAAGTACCCATGGCCATGCTAGATTCCTTTAACACACTGCCAACATTTGAGACAGTTGTGGGATAGATCCCAGATAGGAAGAATCCTAGTCCCAGAATACAGGCCACAATTGCCCATATGCTGGTAGATATAAGGAATAGTCCAAAAAAGACTAGAGCTCCAGTACTGGAGACGAGGAGGATTGTCTTCTTGTCCACTGTTTTAGATATATATGCAGCAAATAGCCTTCCAAATATAATAACAATCCAAAGAATTGAAAGTATATTTTGGGCAAGAGATGTGGACATAATCCCTGTATCCTTTAGATAGGTTACAATCCACCCATTAACTGCATACTCTACCCCAACATAAAAAAATAAGATTCCACTGGATAAATAGAAGTCAATATTTTTTAGAAAGGATAAGGATGTATTAGTCTTGGTCTCCTCTTTATTCCTAGATGGCTTATTGCTTATCTTCATCCTTGAATAGGTCAGAACCATAAGAAGAGCTAGGGCAGAAACAACTCTAAGGATAAATCTCCAACTAAATCCCTTTCCAATACTCCAAGCCGCAAAAAAGGGAGCCATAAAGGCACCTACTGCAAAAAATGTATGCAGGATATTTAAAGGGCCTGGCCTGCCATCACCAACATCATTTACTATAGTGTTACTCATATTAGTAACACTGCCTCTACCCAGCCCTGTTAAGAAAAAAGGTAGAAGAAGAAAAACCGGTGATTTGGTTAAGGTCATTCCTAGAAAACCTAGGGCTGTCATAGATGAAAGCAGGACTATACCTGTCTTATTTCCCAGGTATAGAAAAATCATACCTGAGAAGAAACTTGCAATAAGATTACCCATAGACTGAAAGGAAAGAAGCATCCCACCCTGGTTATATCCCATATTAAAATCTGCAAGTATTTCTGGCATAATTGCCCCTATTATTAGAGCAGTAATACCATTTATAAAAAAGGCATAAAAACAGCCTGCTAAAATCTTTTTATTTGAAGAATCCATTTCTTATTTCTTACCTCTTTCTATTTATAAGTTCCGCATTGCGAAACTTATGTTCATATAATGAACTATCACCATTATAAAATCATTTATGCTTAAAATCAAGGAAAATTTTGTAATATGCAAAAACCTTTAGAAAATCTACAATTAAAAGTAATATAACCAGGGCAGCACTCTGTCTACCCTGGCTTTAAATCTAAAGCTCTATTCTTAGATAATCTAAGGTGTTTGTATAGGATATTTCTTCCACCATGGCACCAAGTAGTTCCATATCATAGGGCACTTCACCATCCACCACCCACTGACCAAGTAGATTGCAAAGGGTTCTTCTAAAGTACTCATGCCTTATATATGAAAGGAAGCTTCTTGAGTCCGTAACCATTCCAACAAATCTTCTTAGTAGACCAAGATTGGCAAGGGCAGTCATCTGCTTTTCCATACCATCCTTCTGGTCATTAAACCACCAGCCTGAACCAAACTGAATCTTTCCTACAATACCCCCACCTTGGAAGTTACCTATCATAGTACCGATGATGTCATTATCAGCTGGATTTAAGCAAAATAGGATGGTTCTAGGGAGCTCATCACTGGCATCCATCTGGTCTAGCAGCCTTGATAGGGGTTCAGCAATGTTTCCATCATTGATGGAATCAAAGCCTGTATCGGGCCCAAGAATATTGAACATCCTAGTATTATTGTTTCTAAGGGCGCCAAGATGGATCTGCATAACCCAGTCTCTCTTGTTATACATCTTTGCAAGGTTTAGTAGGGTCTTGGTTTTATACTGGTCTACTTCTAACTGGGTTAAGGCCTGGCCATTTAGAGCCTTTTTAAAAATCCTATCTACTTCCTCATCACTTGCTTCAGCATAGAAGATCCTATCAATTCCATGGTCAGATAACCTTGAACCATTATCATGGAAAAGCTGGACTCTATCATCTAGAACTTCAATAAATTTATCATAGCTAGCAATCTTCTCTCCACTTACATTTTCTAGGGCTTCGACCCAGGGCTTAAAGGTTGCAAGCTCAATATTGATTCCCTTGTCAGGTCTTAGGGCAGGTAGAACCTTTACATCAAAGCTTTCATCCTCCCTAATCATCTTATGATACTCCAGTGTGTCTATAGCATCATCGGTTGTGCAAAGGGCCTTGACTCCCGATCTTCTTATAAGTTCTCTAGCAGTATACTCCTTTGTATCAAGAAGGGCATTTGTCTTCTTCCAAATTTCATCTGCAGACTCTTCATTAATTATCAGGTCAATATCAAAATATCTTCTAAGCTCAAGATGGGACCAGTGGTAAAGAGGGTTTCCAACTGTATAAGGAACAGTTTTAGCCCAGGCTAGGAACTTGTCGTAGTCACTGGCACTGCCAGTAATAAACCTCTCATCCACTCCATTACTTCTCATTGCTCTCCACTTGTAATGGTCTCCTCCAAGCCAGATTTCTGTAATGTTCCTAAAACTCTTATTCTCAGCAATTTCCTTAGGGCTTAAATGGCAGTGAAAATCAAAAATAGGCATGTTTTTAGCATGCTCATGATAAAGTTCCTCTGCTACTTCATTTTTAAGTAAAAAATTATCGTCCATAAATTCCTTCATTGGCCTTCTCCTCTCTAACCTATCTAATTAAAAGATTT
>LFTD01000022.1:0-8309 GCA_001512625.1 Clostridiales bacterium DTU036
GAAAAGCTAAGTAGCATACGGGTTTATCTTGAAAACGGCGGGAAACTTGATAGGAGCATGCTGAGAAAGAAAGAAGTGGTAGACAAGGAAGAGTATCTTCCACTACTATCAGCTGCTAAAAGCCAGATATCCAGTAGAAATAATAAGGAAGTGGATGACTGGAGTATAAAAATACCTGGTAGTGAGCTTTCAAGTGGAGCGATAGGGGCTATTGTAAAGGCTATCAACAGGGGCGGATACACTTGTTAATTATATAACTAGAGCTTTCTGCTTTAATTATCCAAACCTACAACAACTTGACACAATCAAGAAGGCTTTTTACTTTGACAATTTTAGCTAATAGGATTATATTTATAAGTAGTTGACATATTTGGATATTATAAATTTTTATTGGGAGGGTCTATGAGTCTACTATCCTTTAAAGGTGGAGTGGATGTAAGCGGTAATAAAGAGGCAACTGAAAAGCTTCCTATTACAGAATGTCCGCCACCTGAACGCATATTTTTACCTATGCGCCAACATATAGGAGCACCTGCCGAACCTGTCGTAAAGGTTGGGGATGAGGTAAAGATAGGCCAAGTTATTGGAAAAGCTGGTGGTTTTGTCTCTGCAAACATACATAGCAGTGTTTCTGGCACTGTAAAGAAGATTTCAACAAAGAAAATAATGGGGACTGATACTGTTCTTGTAGAAATTGAAAATAATTTCGAAGAAGAGTATCTTGAGTTGCCTAGTTATAAAAATTCTATTGATGATCTCGACACTGCCAAAATAAGAGAACTACTGGCTGAATCAGGAGTCGTTGGTATGGGAGGGGCAGGATTTCCAATCCATGTCAAGCTATCCCCACCCGAAAACAAACCTATAGACACCGTTATTATTAACGGTGCAGAGTGTGAACCTTACTTAACAGGGGATCATCGCCTAATGCTAGAAGAGGGAGCCCAGGTAGTAAAGGGAGCCAGGCTTATTATGAAAAGTCTGGGAGTTGATAAGGCTTATATAGCCATTGAAAACAATAAGCCAGATGCCCTGGCCGCCATGAGGGAACATGTAAAGGATGAAGATGGCATTGAGGTTGTAGCCATGAAGGTCAAGTATCCTCAAGGCGCTGAGAAACAGTTGATTAACGCTATTACGGGAAGATATGTTCCTAGTGGTGGTCTGCCAATGGATGTTGGGGTAGTGGTAAATAATATCGCTTCTGCAAAGGCTGTGGCTGACTATATCCTTGATGGTAAACCCCTAGTTGATAGGGTTTGTACTGTTACTGGAAGTGGCATCAAAAAGCCCATGAATGTCAGGATAAAAAATGGAACCCTTTTGAGCCATATAGCTGAGAATGCAGATGGTATGACTGAGGATTTTGTTAAGCTTGTCCTAGGTGGACCTATGATGGGTATCGCTGCAACTGAGCTGGATGTACCTTCTACTAAGACTACAGGAGGCCTGCTCTTTTTAAATGAAAAAGATGCAAAAATACCTGAAACACAGCCATGTATAAAATGCGGCAAGTGTGTTGAAGTCTGCCCTGTATTCCTCCAACCTATTTATATTGCACGCTATGCTGAAAAAGGGCTTTATGCAAGCAGTGATAAGTATGGTGCTCTGGATTGTATTGAATGCGGTGCATGTTCCTTTATTTGTCCATCCAAGAGACCTCTGGTCCATAATATTAGGATGGCCAAACGCAAAATACTGGAACTTAGAAAGAAATAGGAGGGCATAGTGGAAAGATTAGTTGTAACATCATCGCCCCATACTAGATCGAGGTTTACAGTAAATAGGATTATGGCCGATGTCATTATTGCCCTAATACCAGCTACCTTGATGGGGATTTATATTTTCGGAATGAGAAGTGCCATGATTGTGGCTGTATCAATCATATCAGCCATGGTGTCTGAAGCGCTTTTCCAAAAAATAAGGAAACAAGATATTACCTTAAACGACCTAAGCGCCGTTGTTACTGGGCTAATCCTGGCCCTTAACGTTCCTCCAGGAGCGCCTCTTGGCATGGTGGCTGTAGGCTCGGCATTTGCAATAATTATTGTTAAACAGATTTTCGGTGGCCTTGGCCAAAACTTTATGAATCCAGCCATGGCTGCTAGAGCATTTTTAGTTATATCCTATCCAACAATGATGAGTATCTTTTGTGATCCTATGATTACAGCAGTATCATCTGCAACTCCCTTAGCAGTGTCTTCTTGTACACCTCTAGGGATAATGGCTGCAGGAGATTATGCTAACCTACCCAGCCTTTGGGAAACCTTTATAGGGACAATACCTGGAACTATAGGTGAGACTTCCTCAATTGCTTTGATTATCGGTGGTATTTATCTAATTGTAAGAAAAGTAATTAGCTGGGAAATACCCGTAATCTATATAGGAACAGTATTTCTACTTACCTTTGTTTTAGATGGATTTAATTTTTACTTAAGTCTTTATAGTATTTTCTCAGGTGGTCTTATGCTGGGAGCCTTCTATATGTTAACCGACTATTCTTCATCTCCGGTTACTAAAAAGGGCAAGATTGTCTATGCCTTTGGGGCAGGTTTACTGACCACACTTATTAGGCTTTATGGTGTTTATCCCGAGGGAGTTATGTTCTCAGTTCTACTTATGAATGTTGCTACTCCAATGATTGAGCACTTTACAAGTCCTAAGATTTTTGGAGGTGCTAAAAGATGAAAGAAATGGTGAAATTAGGTATAGTATTGCTTCTTTTTAGTGCTATTTCAGCAGGAGTGTTAGGTCTAACTAATGAAGTTACAGCTCCTGCCATTGCAGAATCAAGAAGGGCAGCTGACCTTAAAAATATGCAAGAGGTTTTTCCTGAGGCAGATGATTTTGAAGCCTATAGTGAAGAAGAAATAGAGGGCTATAAAGCCACAGCTCCAGAGCTAGTAGAGCTCTATAAGGCTAAGGCTGGGGGAAATAGCGTGGGTTATATAGCCAAAGTGGTAACAAACGGTTTCCATGGTGATGTGGAACTTATTGTTGGTTTTTTCGATGATGGAAAAATAAATGGTCTAAGACTGGGCCAGCATAGTGAGACTCCTGGTCTGGGAGCCAATGCTGCTACTCCTGAGTTCTATGGTCAGTTTTCAGGCCTTACTTTAAAGGAAGAACTTTCTTCTGTGGATTCTAGTCCTGAAGGCAATCAAATTCAGGGTATAACAGCTGCAACCATTACATCAAATGCGGTGGTTGCAGGCATAAATGGCCTGGCTAATCTATTAGGAGGGCTAAAATAATGAAAATATCTAACTTAACAAAAGGGATTATCAAAGAAAACCCCACCTTTGTTCAATTACTTGGGATGTGCCCCACACTGGCTGTTACAACCTCTATGGAGAATGGTCTAGGAATGGGCCTAGCAACAACAGCGGTTCTTGCTCTTTCTAACATGCTTATATCCTTAGTAAGAAAAGCAGTACCTAATAAGATTAGGATTCCAATCTTTGTTGTTATTATTGCAACCTTTGTAACAGTAGTGGAGATGTTTATGGAAGCCTATATGGGAGCCCTCTATTCGGCTCTAGGAATCTTTATTCCACTGATTGTTGTTAACTGTATAATCCTGGCTAGAGCTGAGGCTTTTGCAGCCTTAAATGGTCCCATTGATTCTCTTTTTGATGGTATCGGTATGGGTCTTGGATTTACGCTTTCACTGAGTATTCTGGGACTAGTAAGAGAGCTACTGGGAACTGGGAAGTTAGTTCTTTTTGGAACAACTCTTCTAAACCTTCCTATTCCCTCAACCATAGCTCTAATCCTACCCCCTGGTGCATTCTTAGTTTTAGGCCTACTTATAGCTCTAAAGAATGCCTATACAATTAGGAAGGAGGCCTAAATGGAAAATGCAGGACTTATGACGATAATCATCTCTGCCATTTTGGTAAATAACTTTACCATGAGTAGGTTCCTTGGAATCTGCCCCTTCATTGGCATGAGTAAGAAGGTTGAAACAGCCTTAGGAATGGGTTTAGCTGTTACCTTTGTAATGAGTATGGCTTCAACTTTCACATATTTTGCGAATAAATACCTACTTATACCTCACAATATGGGCTATCTAAAGACAGTTATGTTTATACTTATAATTGCTTCACTGGTCCAGTTTGTTGAGATTGTACTTAAAAAGATACTTCCATCTCTTTATCAAGCTTTGGGAGTTTTCCTACCCCTTATTACTACTAACTGTGCTGTTCTAGGTGTAACTCTTATGAATGAACAATTTGGATTTAATTTAATTAAATCTGTTGTTCATGCTACAGCAGCTGCTCTAGGCTTTACACTGGCCATAGTCCTTTTCGCCTTTATTAGAGAGGGTATGGAGACTAATGACATACCTGAACCTTTTCATGGCTTTCCAATAGCCCTTATAACTGCTAGCCTAATTAGCTTTGCTTTTCTAGGCTTCTCAGGAATGGTTTAGGAGGTAGATCATGGATTTAACAAATTTAATATGGCCTGTAGGAAGTTTATCTGTAATGGGAATAGTATTTGGAGCAGCCCTAGCCTATGCTTCTCAAAAGTTTGAAGTAGCGGTTGATAATAGGGTGGAAGCAATCGATGCGATTCTACCCCAAGCCAACTGTGGTGCCTGTGGTTATCCAGGATGTGCCAGCTATGCAGAAGCTGTTGTAGGTGGTGAGGTTGTTAGCCTTTGCTCAGTAGGAGGGGCTCCAGTAACCGCTAAGATAGCTAAGATTATGGGTGTAGACAATGTAGATGAAGCTAAACGCATGGTAGCTAAGGTCAAGTGTATGGGCGGAAACAACTGTATTGACGATGCTGTTTATGAGGGCCTAGAGGGATGTCTAGCTAAGACCTTTGTAGCCGGTGGACCCAAAAGCTGTAAGTATGGATGTCTTGGTGATGGAGACTGTGTGGATGTCTGTGAGTTTGACGCCCTACATATAAACGAACTGGGAGTAGCACAGGTAGATCCCGATAACTGCGTTGGCTGTACCCTTTGTGTTGCGGCTTGCCCTAAACATCTAATTGAGATGGTTCCTGATAGTTGTAGGGTCCATGTGCTTTGTAAGAATGAGGAGCTGGGCGGACATGTGAAGAAAAACTGCTCAGTTGCCTGTATAGGTTGCAAACTTTGTGAGAAGGCTTGTAAATTTGATGCCATTCATGTTATCGATAATTTAGCTAGGATTGATTATGATAAGTGCACCAATTGCATGGCCTGCGTCAAGGTTTGTCCTACCAAGGCTATTGAGGGAATCCTTCCTCAAAAGAAAGTCTTAGATGCAGTAGAATCTGCCTAAGGATTTACAGAATGTGTCCCCTGGTCTAAAATCGGCCGGGGGATTTTTTTACATCTAAGAAGAAATCATTGATTTGAATCATACATCTTCAGCTTTATGCATGATATACTTTAGAGGAATACAATTAAGGAGTAGGATATGGAAAATGAATTAAAGGAATATTTAGATAAACTAAATTTATTTGTACCCATAGTTAATAGAGTACATGGTAAGGAGCACCCAGAATTTAATAGGGTCCACAGTCTTTATAATGACTTAGTAAAAAAACTTGAAGCCGGTGAAAAGCTAGAGGAGATTTTTGCTAAGCTTAGGGAAGTAACTAATAACTATGAGGTTCCATCGGATACCTGTGAAAGCTATGAGGCAGTCTATCATATGCTGGCAAAACTTGATCAGCATTTTACAAAGTAAATCAGGACTTTAGAAGATGCAGTTAAAAATTATTAGAAGTAAAAATCAAATTGCCTTTGTAAGTGGAGTTTTGATTTTAATTGCCTTTTTAGCCAAATGGCTTCTTGCTCAGGAGATGGTCTTTGTCACTGCTCTAGCTATTGCTTCAGTAATAGGAGCAAGTCCCATAGTAATCCAGGCTTACCAGGCACTGAGGGTGAGGGTGGTCAGCATTGATCTTCTGGTAAGTGTTGCTGTAGTAGGCGCCTTTTTAATTAGAAACTTTGAGGAATCAGCAATTGTAACCTTCCTCTTTTTATTTGGCGGTTATCTTGAGCAGAGGACTTTAAACTATACCAGGTCTGCCATAAAGGAGCTAACGGAAATGGCTCCTGAAAGTGCCTTTAAATTAATGGATGATGGTAGTTATGAAGAGGTTGAAGTAGATGATGTAGATGAGGGGGATCTGCTCCAAGTCAGGACAGGGGGCAAGGTGCCTGTAGATGGAACAGTTATCTCGGGTCTTGGATATATTAATGAGGCCAGTATTACAGGAGAGTCCCTTCCAGTAGAGAAGGAGGAGGGCCAGCAGGTTTTTGCAGGTACCATCCTAGAAAATGGAACTCTGCAAATCAGGGCAGATAGGGTAGGGGAAGACACAACCTTTGGGAGGATTATTGAGCTTGTTGAAGACGCTCAGGACTCCAAATCTGAAGCAGAAAGATTTATAGATAAATTTGCCAGGTACTATACCCCTGCAGTTCTTTTTATGGCTATTTTGGTCTTTATAATATCTCGTAACCTTGAGCTAGCCATAACTATTTTGGTTCTTGGCTGTCCTGGAGCCCTGGTAATAGGGGTACCTGTTTCAAATGTAGCAGGAATTGGAAATGGAGCTGGTAAGGGGGTACTTTTAAAGGGAAGTGAAGTTATCCATGATTTTTCAAGGGTCGATACCTTTATCTTTGATAAGACTGGAACCTTGACCTTGGGAGATCCTTCGGTTTCTTATGACTTTATTTATGGTGATAATGGGCAATTGGCCTTAGAGTACCTGTCCAGTGTGGAAAAGGAATCAGATCACCCTCTGGCTAAGGCAGTTGTAGCTAAGATTGGTGAGGTTACCTACCATGATGTGGAAGAAACTAGGGTTGTAAAGGGCGGTGGCATAGTAGCGAAGGTTGAGAGCCATAGGGTTGTTGTAGGAAACCTGAGTCTTATGGAAGAAGAGGGAATCTCATTAGCTCAGGAGGCTAGGGACCAAGTAGCAATGATGGTTGCTGAGGGTAACTCCATAGTTTTGGCAGCGATTAATGGTGATTTAAAAGTTGCCATGGGAATCAGGGATCAGATTCGCCCTGGAGTAAAAGAGGACCTAGTTAGGCTTAGAAAGCTGGGCGTTAAGAATCTAATAATGCTCTCAGGTGATAATCAGGAAACTGTGGATGTAATAGCAAAAGAGCTAGGCCTCAGTGAAGCCCATGGAGGTATGCTGCCTGAAGACAAGGCCTCTTATGTTAAGAAGCTCAAAGAAGAGGGCAGAATAGTTGCCTTTGTAGGAGATGGTGTAAATGATAGTCCCTCTTTAGCCCTGGCCCATGTAGGTATAGCCATGGGTTCTGGCACTGATGTGGCAATTGAAACTTCAGAAGTAGTTCTTATGAATTCGGATTTTGGAAGACTACCCCATGCTCTGGGCCTAGCCAAGGCCACCAAAAGAAATATGATTCAAAACATTGTTATTGCAGTAGGAGTTGTATTCTTCCTACTATTCAATGTGTTTTTTAGTGATTGGATGAATATGTCAATAGGGATGTTGGTTCACGAGGGCAGCATTCTTGTGGTAATATTAAATGGTATGAGACTTCTAGGTTATAGGCTTAGATAATTTATTGTAGAAGGAGATTCTTATGAAAGTAGCAACAATACAGCTTGAGACTCTAGCTTGCCCTGCCTGCCTGCTTAAGGTGGAGGGAGCTGTTAAGTCTCTTAAAGGGATTGATCAGGATAGTGTTAGCGTAGGCTTTAATTCCTCTAAGGTTAAGTTGAATTTTGATGAAGACCAGCTCACTATTGAAGAAATTGAAGGAGCTATAACCAAGGTAGGCTATGAGGTTCTAAAATCCAAGGTAAAATGATGAAAATTTTAGTTACTGCCTTTGATCCCTTTGGAGGAGAAGAGCTAAACCCCGCGCTAGAGGCTGTTAAGAATTTGGAAGTTGAAATGGAGGGTGTGGAGCTTTTTAAGTTAGAAGTTCCAACTGTGTTTAATGATTCCATAGACCGGGTTATAGCAGAAATCGAGAGAATTAGTCCCGACAAGATTCTTATGGTGGGCCAAGCAGGGGGTAGGTTTGATATTACTCCTGAGAGACTTGCTATAAATTTAGATGATGCTAGGATTCCAGATAATAAGGGGAACCAGCCTATAGACAGAAGGATTGTTGAAAGGGGTGAGAATGCCTACTTTTCAACCCTGCCAGTTAAGGCAATTGTAAGGGAGATTCGAGCTATGGGGCTACCTGCATCGCTCTCAAACACCGCTGGAACCTTTGTATGCAATCACTTGATGTATGGGGTCCTACATCATATAGTCGTTAATGGTCTTGATATTAAAGCAGGTTTTATACATGTGCCCTT
>LFTD01000022.1:8396-9574 GCA_001512625.1 Clostridiales bacterium DTU036
TGGATAGAGCTATCAAGGCTAAATTTAGTTATTGGAAGAAATATTTTCACACCTATAAAGACCTTTGATCTGTCTCCAGTTCAGTTTGCTGTACTTGAAGCCCTCTATCATAAAGGACAGTTGAGCGTGGGTCAGATTAAAGACAGTATTCTTACAACCAGTGGAAATCTTACTGTAGTAATAAACAATCTTGAAAAAAGAAATCTTATAAGCTCCTGTCCTGGTGAGGATAGGAGGGTCAAGCTAATTGATATAACTGAGGAGGGAGCCAGGATAATAGAAGGAGTTTTTCCAAGTCATGTGGAGCTTTTAGATGAGATATTAAACTTTTATGAAGAGGACGAAAAAATAGAATTAATTACCCTTTTGTCCAGACTAAGAGAGAATATTTTGGAGGAAAAACAATGAAGGTAACAATAGTATTTTCAAGTGGTACAGGCCACAATTTAGAAATTGCCCGCTGGGTTGAGGATGAAGCCAAGAAAATGGGGGCTGAGGTTAGGGTCCGGAAGGTAGATGAATTGTCTATTCCAGCAGAATTAAACCCGGGTCAGGCTATTTATCAAGAGGCTGCAAGAAATATTGAAGTAGCCAGTCCAGAGGATATAGCCTGGGCTGATACCCTGTTTTTTAGTACACCAGCTAGGTTTGGAACACTTTCAGCAGCCATGAAAAATTTTATTGAGTCACAGGTAGGTCTCTGGGCTCAAGGCCAGCTTGCCAATAAGGTGGTCTCAGCCTTTGCAACAGCTCAAAATTCTCACGGTGGCCAGGAGCAAGCAGTTTTATCAATCTATACCAGCATGATGCACTGGGGAGCTATCATTGTGCCTCCAGGATATACAAATGATGTTTTATATGGAGCAGGTGGAAACCCCTACGGTGTTTCTGGCTCTGCAGATAGAAATGGATTTAGCCAGGATATAGAAGATGCGGTAAGACATCAGGCCAGAAGAACTATTGAGGTTTCAAAGAAATTAAATAGCTAGAAATAAAGAGGCGCTTATTTGCGCCTCTAAACATTTAAAAAGAATTTTTTAAGATTAACAAAATCTTTGTCTTCAAGATTTTCTAGATTGTTTTTAATAAGCTGATAGGCCGCTTGATCTAGGGTAATTTCCATGTGAAGGAGGTTGTCATCTGCCTTCTCGTAATCAATATAGAGTCTTTCAGCAGTC
>LFTD01000022.1:9587-35633 GCA_001512625.1 Clostridiales bacterium DTU036
AAGAACTCAATAACAACTAAGCCTTCTTCATTTATGAAGAGCTTATTGTCTTCTTGATTAATTAAGTTATTCTTAACTAAATCCCCAAGAGCAATATCAATCTCTAAAGGATTAAAAATATTAAGCTGGGTTAGAATATCTAGGACTTGGGACCTATCCATAGGCTCCTTAGCCACATCTAAGAGATGTAAGATACACAGTTTTTGTTCCGTATCCATTGAAGGTTTTCCCTTATAATTTTATTATTTATAGATTTTATTGTATATTAACTATAGCATAAAGAAAAATTAGCTACAAGGAGGTAGCCGTGCAGATCCATTTTGACTTTTTGGTAAAGTTTTTCCTATTTGTTATCCTGGCCTCAATACAGTATACCTTGCTGCAAATATTAGACGAATTGAGAAATATAAGACAAAAAAGCAAGTAATATATTCCAATTTGGAAAAAGATTGACCAAAGACTTGCAGAACGTCTAGAAAATCCTATAATATAACTAGGAGGTAGTGATATGAATAATACATTTCGTTTAATTCTTGGTTCTCCTGGTAATAATAGAATTTTTTATACCAAACAGGACGAGGACAGATTTCTTGATTATGCAAGAATTTACAAGGATCGTTTTTCCATAAAGATCTTGGCCTTTTCTCTTAAAGAAAACTCGGCTAATTTTTTGATTTATGATAGCGAAAACAAAAGAGAAAATTTTGCCGAGTATCTTTCTGAAGCCTATCATTATTATTTAAACCTAATGGAGCGTGAGGTGGGTTGTCGGATAACTGTCAAGCTTTTTAAGATCGAATCTAAGAAGGATTTCTTAGAATTAATGCGATTTTTACATTGTAGTGGCCGTCACTCTTTAAAAAGTTACCAAGAATATACACGTTATGTCAATAACGACCTCTTGGATATTAGTTTAGTGCTAAACTCATTTGATGTTACAGGTAAAAATAAGAAGCAGCTTTTCCTTGATGAACTTGTCAAGGAGCCTTCAAGTAGCTACGTTCTTCAATTTGAAAAGCAGGAAATTTTTAAAAGAGATAAGCTTATAAAGAGAAGGGAAAGGGCTCAAAAGTTCTTTAATGCCTATGTTACCGAACTAGGTTTAACAGCTGAGGAATTTCTTGAGGGTACTTATGATGATGAAAAAAAGCGACTTATTAGCCGCTTTAGAGATGAAACAGATTTAAGCTTTAGGGATATAGGCTATGTCTTAGGACTTAGCCATACCACCGTCATCAGGATGCATGGTGAATCAAATGGACATGATTAGGTGGGCAAATATTCCAGCTGTTAGTCCTCCAATTGTATGAGAAAGAAGGGCCTTATTTGTAAGGTTACGATGGCCCAGTGCATCCATCATGGCTATATGGGTTGAAAGATAACCACTCCAAGTCATACCCATGGCTGTAAAGACAGCTATATCAGTAGGGCCGATTAGGCCCTCTTTAAGTAGAGTGGAGCTAAGTCCCATGGCTGCTCCTACGGAGCCTAGAGAAGTGATTGGAAATGCCACGGCCTCAGGTGAACTAAAGCCAAAAAAGGGTTTTAGTATAAAGGAAAAAGCTTCTCCGAGTTTTGGCAGTAGACCTATACCTTCAAAGGCTGCACCTAAAAATTCTCCATTTGCCCCTGCCGGTCCGAAGGTTAAAATCATCACGGTTGTGCAAATGGTAAGCACACCAGGGATTATGGAAATCCCAACCTCTACTCCGCTCATCCCTCCGTCTAAAACTGATTCTAAAAACCTTTGTAGAACATTGCCGTCGCGTATTTCTCTTTGCTGACTAATTAAACTAGCCTTTACCTCCCTTCCTTCTTTTGGAGGGAGTTCTTTTTTGGTAAAATGAAGCATAAGTCTAACTGAAACTAGGCTACCTATAAAGGCTCCAAAATTTCCCATTAGAACTGGTTTAATAAATTCTCCATCGGGAGCCAGACTCATCATATAAGCTGATACAACAAGGCCCATTCCAAAAGAGGTTCCTAGGTTGGTTAAAGCGGGTAATTGATAATCTTCAAAAAAATCCGTGAAGGCCTCGTCCTTGGCTAAAGATATGATGGCTGGATTGTCACTTAAATATGTAGTAATTATGCCTAGAGCTGCTGCTCCTGGAAGATTGTATAAAGGTTTTATCAAGGGCGATATTATTTGGTTTAAAAGATGGATGACTCCAAATTCGCTAAGTAGGGCAGCAAATCCACCTGCTAGTACTGAAATTGCAAGTATCATAAATACCGTGTCTATGAGGAGTTCGTGGGCAGTAGCCATAATGATTTTGAAAAGTAGGCCTAAAGAGCCCACTTGGCTAGATAAATAAGTGAAGGTCAGGATGGCAAGAACTAAGATAAGATAGCTTTCTTTAGAAACTGCTTTTTTTGTTTTTTTCATATAACCACCTTTCTCAAAACATTGTAGACGACTTTGGTTAAAAAGGGTATTATATAAATATTAGGTAATAAAGGAGGAAGAAAATGGAGCATAAGGGAGAGGTTCTTTTTAATAAGGACCAGATAAAAGAGATGGTTGCAGAAATGGGCCATATATTGACAGAGGAATATAGGGATAAAAACCTAATGGTTATATCCCTCTTAAAAGGGGCCTTTGTTTTTACTGCAGACCTTATTAGGGAAATAAAACTACCTTTGGTTGTGGAATTTATGACCACATCAAGTTATATAGATGAGAGCACTAAGTCTACTGGATTTGTAAATATTCTTCAAGATGTAAACAGGGATATCAGAGCATTTGATATTTTAATAGTAGATGATATTATTGACTCTGGCTATACTATGAAGCATGTATATGATGTTTTATCCAGTAGGGGTCCAAAGAGTATAAAAACCTGCACCCTCCTTGATAAGCCATCAAGAAGACAGACTGAATTTGAGTGTGATTATGTAGGAGCTAAAATAGATGACTACTTTATTGTGGGTTATGGTCTTAATTTAGGCGATTACTATAGAAATGAAGACCATATATTCGTTTATAAAGAATAATAAAAGCAGGCTAACCTGCTTTTATTATTTCTAAGATATCTACTATGGCTTCGAGTAGCGGGCCTGAGGGATTTTTGGTTGCTATACAAAGGTGGATTCCACTGTCTAAGCTAAGATCTCTACGATAGCGCCTAAGAATCAGATCTTTTTCGAAATCAATTGTATCTTTATCCCTAATAGACATAATTCCAGCTTGGTTTTTAAGTTGGCTTAGCAGCTCATCAGTATTAAATGGTTTGGCCATGGAAATATTAACAAAGTAATTGGTGTATATAGCGTTGGGCTTTTCAACATTGGTAACAGTAAGGCGCAAAGAGTCATTGTCCAGGATTTTAGATATCTCATTAATCGTATCGATTTCTTCCGTGCAGTAGTCATTATTTAGGAAAAACTCTTTACTGGTAGATTTATCCTGACAAAAAACACTAGCCCTTCTTATCGTAAAGCGTTTATCTAGGCTATCTAGTAAAGGGGCGAAGATTGCCGCAGTTTGGCTGGGCAGACTTATTAGATTATGTCTAAGAACATGCTCTTTGTTAATTCGAGGAATAACAAGTGGTACGGTAGGGTCAGCTATAAAAGCACCTGTTACATCGATTACCTTACAATCTAGGGCTTCGGCTTCTAAAATCTCTTTGCTATAATCTTCCTGGGGAAAGAATAGAATGGCTTGAGTATTTGTGTTCTTAAGGCTCTCTATATTCAGGGTTGTAACTGGATACTCTCTTTGGCTAAATTCTATTAAAGGGCTTAGGCCTGACTTATGGTAGAAGGTTATTTCCATAGCCCTACCTTCTTTAGTTTCTTCTAATAGATTTAGAAAGGCCTGGGCGATAGGACTATTGGGTCCCACAATGGCTATTTTCATTCTCTCCTCCTCTAGTATTTTGGACTTAGAGATTTAAAAATTTTAAGTACTTATAATTGTAACTTATTTTTACAGAAATTAAAAGGATGGATTTTAAATGTATCAGGAATTTGCTTTTATTTATGATAGATTAATGGAAGATTTCCCCTACAAAGACTATCAAAACCGGGTTTTAGAGTTTATTAAACCAGAGGGAAAGCTTTTGGAAATTGGCTGTGGTTCTGGTAGGATGACATCATTTTTCTTTCAGGCAGGAACCCAGGTCCATGGACTAGACCTTTCACTTCCCATGCTTAGCCTGGCTAAAAGAAGGCTTCCTAAAGTTAACTTTTATCAAGGAAGACTCGAGGACTTAAGCCTGGGAAAATTTAACCAGATTTTTGCATGTGTAGATGTTTTGAATTATTATACCAGTATAGAGGAACTAAGGGCCTTTTTCTTGTCAATAAAGGACCACTTATGCGGAGAGTTTTTCTTCGACCTTAGGCATCCAAGTGACATGGTTGAAGAATTGGCTGATAAGGTGTTTTTCTATGAGGAGGAGGAAGCTGATCTTGTTTGGATAAATGAAAAGGATGGAGAGCTTCTTTATCAAGACTTAGTTATTTACTGGAAGGAAGATGGGGGATATAGGAAAACCAGTGAAGAACATATACAAAGAATGTGGAGTATGGAAGAGGTTGAGGGGCTTTTAATGGAGCTTGGCTTTGTAATTAAAAAGAAGAATGAAACTAAAGAAAGAATTTTTTATCTTTGTGGTTTGACAGCCTAGTTATCGGGGTAGTATAATGGCTAAGAGCTAAGACGAGAGACGAGTACTTTACCAGGCATATGGTTACAGAAAGAGGTGATTGATGAGAAGCCTCCTAGACTGGAAAGGAATACCACTCCCCAGCATCGGGTTAGTAGTTTTTAAATGAAATCCCGACGTAGGACTGCGTTAAATCATAGAGATATCGAAAGATAAGATAGGTGGAACCGCGAACACGCCCTAGTTGGGTGTGTTTTATTTTTTTAGGAGGACAAATGATTAGTATAAAATTTCCCGATGGTAGTGTAAGAGAATATGAAAAGGGAGTAGAACTCTATGAGGTTGCGCAGAGTATCTCCCAAGGACTAGCAAGAAATGCTCTGGGAGCGGTGGTAAATGGTGAGACCAGAGGGCTTCAAGAAAAACTTCAAAATGATAGTGAAGTAAGATTTGTTGATTTTGATGACCCTGAAGGAAAAAGCGTATTTTGGCACACCTCAGCCCATATAATGGCTTTGGCTGTCCAAAGACTTTGGCCTGATGTTAAGTTTGCAATAGGGCCAGCAATCGAAGATGGTTTTTATTATGACTTTGATACTGAGCATAGGTTTACTCCTGAAGATTTAGAGGCCATTGAAAAAGAAATGGCTAAGATTGTCAAGGAAGGTCATATTTTAGAGCGCTTTGTTATGGATAGGCAGGAAGCCCTAGATAAGTTCAGGGCCGAAGAAGAGGTATATAAAGTAGACTTAATTGAAAACTTTCCAGAGGACGAGGAGATTTCATTCTATGTGCTGGGCGAGTTTGTTGACCTATGTAGAGGTCCCCACCTTAGAGATATAAAAAAGGTCAAGGCTCTTAAGCTATTAAGTATTGCAGGTGCCTACTGGAGGGGAGATGAGAATAATAAGATGCTCCAGAGGATCTATGGTACAACCTTTGAAAAGAAGAAGAACCTTGAAGATTATCTAAGGAGGCTTGAAGAGGCGAAAAAGAGAGACCATAGAAAACTTGGTAAGGAGATGAAACTGTTTTCAATCCACCAAGAAGGCCCAGGTTTTCCCTTCTTCCATCCAAAGGGAATGATCCTTCGAAACCTTCTCGAGGGTTACTGGAAGGAAGAACATGATAAGGCAGGCTATGGTGAAATCAAGACTCCTATGATTTTAAATGAGAGCCTATGGCACCAGTCGGGCCACTGGGACCATTATAAAGAGAATATGTACTTTACTACTATTGATGAGGGAAACTATGCTGTTAAGCCTATGAACTGTCCTGGTTCAATTCTGGTTTATAAAGAAGACCTTTATAGTTATAGAGACCTTCCTTTAAGATGGGCTGAACTAGGCCTAGTCCATAGGCATGAGCTAAGTGGAGCCCTTCATGGTCTTATGAGAGTTAGGGCCTTCACACAAGATGATGCCCACCTCTTTATGCTTCCTTCTCAAATTAAGGATGAGCTTAAAGATGTCCTAGTCCTTTCGGATAAGATTTATAAGACCTTTGGCTTTGACTACCACATAGAGCTATCTACCAGGCCAGACAACTCCATGGGAAGCGATGAGCAGTGGGAAATGGCTACTGATAACCTTAGGGAGGCCCTAGATGAAATGGGGCTAGATTATATCCTCAATGAAGGAGATGGAGCCTTTTATGGTCCTAAAATTGACCTTCACTTAAAAGATGCAATTGGCAGGACCTGGCAGTGTGGTACCATTCAGCTGGACTTCCAGATGCCTGATAGGTTTGATCTAGGTTATATTGATGCTGATGGTGAGAGAAAACAACCTGTAATGATTCATAGGACTATTCTAGGCTCCGTTGAGAGGTTTATGGGTAACCTAATAGAACAATTTGCAGGTAAGTTTCCCCTATGGATTGCCCCTGAACAGGTTAGGATAATTCCTGTAACCAGCCGTCATAGTGAGTTTGCAGAAGAGATTGAAAGAAAGCTACTTGATGAAGGATTTAGAGTAGGCCTTGATGCTAGAAGTGAAAAGGTTGGCTATAAGATTAGGGCTGCCCAGGTGGAAAAGGTACCTTATATGCTGGTAATTGGAGATAAGGAAGTCGAAAGTGGCTTATTTACTGTAAGGCATTTTATTGAGGGAGTTCTAGAGGACATGAAACTTGAAGACTTTATTGATAAGATGAAAGAGGAAATAAGTACTAAGAAGTATTATTTGGATAAAATAGAGGATAATTAAATAAAGGATGGACTTTCTGGCCTGATTTTCAATGAATTTCCTTGACAAACAGAGTTTGAATCTGCTATGATTGCAAAGGTAAAGAAAGTAGAAAGTCCGTTTCTCACCTGACGGCCTAAGTCGTGGGTTAATATCTTAATTTTTAAGTGCGGACTTTTGCGTTCGCACTTTTATTTTATAAGGGAGGTGACTGTTATTAAGAAAACAGAAATTAACGAGGAAATTAGAGACGCTACTGTTAGATTAATAGGAGAAGATGGTGAACAAATCGGCATCGTTTCCGCTAAAGAGGCCCAGGCCATGGCCATAGAGGCTAAACTGGACCTTGTTAAAATTGCGCCTCAAGCTAATCCACCAGTATGTAAGCTTATGGACTATGGCAAGTATCGTTACGAGCAGGCAAAACAGGAAAAAGAAGCAAGAAAGAAACAAAAAGTTATCCAAGTTAAGGAAATTCGCTTGGGTATGAATATTGAAGAAAATGACCTTAAAACCAAAGCTCGTCATGCTATAAAGTTTTTAGAAGCTGAGGATAGGCTAAAGGTTTCCTTGCGTTTTCGTGGTCGCCAAATGATGCATAAAGAGCAGGGAATGGAAGTAATAGAACGGTTTACTGAGATTATCAAAGAATATGGTGAGCTAGATAAAAAGCCCAACTACGAAGGTAGAAGCATAGTGGCCTTTTACTCGCCAATTAAGAAATAAGGAGATTAAGATGCCAAAAATGAAGTCGCGTAGCAGTATTGCAAAACGCTTTAAGAAAACAGCCTCAGGTGGCTTAAAACGTAATCGTCAGCACACCAGGCATAAGCTAGGCAAGATGGATGCCAACCGCAAAAGAAGACTAAGAAAGGCCAAAATGGTTAGCAATGGAGATCAAAAGCGAATCATTGATGGCATTCCATACTAGGGGGTAGATATGGCTAGAGTAAAAGGCGCTGTAAACGCCAAGAAAAAACATAAAAAAGTAATGAAACTATCAAAGGGTTTCTATGGTCAAAAAAGTGTTGTATTTAGAGCTGCTAACCCTGCGGTTATGCACTCCATGCGTTCTCAGTTTATAGGAAGAAAACACAGACGCCGTGATTTTAGAAAACTTTGGATTACTCGTATTAACGCAGCTTCTCGTCAAAATGGCCTTAGTTATAGCAAGTTTATGCACCTGCTTAAGGAAGCTGGTATTGATATTAATAGGAAGATGCTGGCAGAAATGGCCGTTAATGACGCAGAGGCATTTACCGCTCTTGTAGAGTCAGTGCGCTAATATCAGGAGGAGAGATGAAAGCTGTCACCAAAAAGATGATGGTAGTATTATTAATTCTTCTACTTATGAGTTCTTGCTCAAAGAAGGGGGATGTCTCTCCGAATGAAAATGAAAGCTTACCCGGAGAAGAAACTTCGGGTTTTTCATTTTCCAAGGATGAGGAATTTAAGATAGTAGAAGATAGTGGGAATATTTATTTAGTTGGCGATACAATAAGAGAAGTGAATTTTAAGGATGATAAATTGGTAGAAAGCGGCTATATTGATGGGCTTTACACCAGTAAGGATTATTCACTTTCACTTAAGGATGGGCAGCTTCTTTTAAAAGAAAATGGAGAAGACAAACTTTTAGCTCAAGGAGTTATGGATTTTAAGGAATACGAGGATAGACTGCTTTATTCTGAGTCAAAAGGAATCTTCCTCCTCCAATATTCAAAGAAACTTCCTCAACTTATAAGGGAAAATGTTGCTGGAGAAACTAGCTTTCAACTAGAAAATTTTACATTAATGGATAAAGGTAAATATATACTCTACAATAATGAAGCTGAGGGTGTTACTGAAATCTATCTGAGTGAAACCTTGGATCATGTTACAGACTTTGAAGGTCAGGCATCTGCAACTTCTTGGCAGAATGATAGTTTTTTATTTGAAGACCAAGGTGGTTTTAATAGGATAGGCTACTATCAGGTCAGCACTGAGGAGGTTAGCAAGTTTAATCTCACCACTGATGACGAAAGAGTGCTGGAAAGCCCTAAATTTGATGATACTGGGCTGATTAGGTTTATCTCAGATAAGAATGGCATCCTATCCCTTAATAAACTGGATCCGCAGAGTCAAACTGTTAAAAAGATTAATATGATGAAAACTGAGGATCTGTTAGAAGAAGCAAAAATAGATGGTTACTATACTTTTAGGTTTAAAAGCTACTTCTACTACTCTGACAATGACAGTGACTATCATTTCTACGCTCTAGAAAGTGATAGGCTAAACTTTAGCGACAACTATATTTTTGTTACTAAAGGTGATGGTCTTAAGATTATTCAAAAAGATAGCTTTAAAAGCTATTCCTTAAAGGGAACTCCTATAGAAAGTCTAGGAACAGACCAGGCTTTTTACTATACTTATGATAAAGATGGTAAACTGTGGCTGGATAGAGTTGAAACAGACTTGTAGGAGGAATCTATGAAAAGGCCTTGGTTTTTCTGGGGCCTTGTCGCCTTTCTTATTTCTTTTGCAAAAATAATAGGGATGGAGCTAAGCTTCATCCCTATTTTGCTATTATTGCTTCTATACCTTCCAAAAAAGAAGTGGCTTATTCTCCTTATCATTCTCAGGTTACTGTTAATGGATAATCTTCCCCATGACCTTCAGGGCCAGGCTAGAATCAGAAGTCTCTCACCACTAAAAGAGGATAACCTAGTGGAGATAGGGGGAAGAACCTATCTGCTTTCATATCAAAACCTGATTGAAGGAGTCTATAATTGTAGCTTTACTATAGAAGATTTTTCTGCTAAAAGAGGTCCTCTGGGTTTTTGTGAAAAGGACTATTACTCTTCACTGGGGATATCAGCTAAGGCCATTGGGTGGAAGGGTGAATTAGTGGAGGAAAGGGCATCGCTACTAACTAAGTTAAGAAAAGCACTCTATGATAGGGGCCAGGTCTTTGGTGACTACCAGGGCCTAGCCTATAGTTTGGTTTTTGGATTAAAAGAAGGCCTTAGCCCTGAGGAAAAAGGTCTTTTTCAGAGCATGGGTCTTATGCATCTTTTTGTCGTAAGTGGCCTTCACCTAGGAATATACTATAGGGCAATTCTTAGGCTTACGTCCTATATAGGTTGGCCCAGAATTGTTGGAGAGGCTTTGGGTCTTTTACTCCTCCTGTTTTTTGGATTTTTAAGTGATTTTCATGTATCAAGTGTAAGGACAATTCTAGTTATTTTAGTTGAAACAGTGGCCTTTCATAAAAAGGTGAAGGTGGATCCTATAGAGATGATCGGCTTTATAGGTTTGGTTATTATCCTTTATAGGCCCAGCTATGCAACTAGCTTTTCATTTGTTCTTGGTACAATCAGCTATGGTGTACTTCGAATAAGTAGAGACCATTCTTTAATAAAAATGTATCTTATTATGCTTCCCCTCCAGCTTCTATTTCTCCCGGAAGTAAGGATACTAAACTATCTAACTAACAGTCTTTTGGCTGGACTAATGGGGCTCTTATTGCCACTATTAATGCTGGCTTTTGTTTTTAGGCCCCTAGCCTGGATATCTGCTACGATTTTCACCTCCTTAATGGGCCTACTCAGTTTTTTAAATAATAGTTTCTTTTCCTGGTATTTAGGAGCTTTAGGCTGGTTTTCACTTATAATATTTTATCTTTTTATCTTCCTTCTTCCCTTATTTAGAGAAAGTAAGGTAACCTATAAACTTGTCCAAAATAAAAAGTTTTTGCTAGTCGTTTTTGCCCTTTGGCTGGGGATTTTGAAATTTGAAAACTCCTATAGGTTAGAAGGGGTCCGTTTTTTAGATGTTGGTCAAGGAGATGCTTCTTTAATTATTACAGAGGATAAGAAGACTATTTTGATTGATACTGGTAAGGGACGGCCTATCCACGACCATCTCCATAGTCTTGGAATAAAAAAACTTGATGTGATTTTTATCTCCCACTTTGATGAGGACCATAGTAAGGAACTAGATAAACTTAATTATGATAGGCTTTATTTTCCCAAGGGTTCTAATTATCCTGGTGGATATCCCTTGGAAAAAGGTGATATAATAAACTACCAGGGCTTGATAATTAGGATACTTTCTCCAGATGTTTTGTATTATGATGGTAATGAAGACTCTCTAGTTATGCTAGTTGAGTATAAGGAGAAAAAAATTCTCTATACTGGGGATGTGGGTGTTAAAAGGCTAGCTCAAATTGAAGGACCCAAAGTAGATATACTAAAGTATCCCCACCATGGGAGTCGCCACTCTTTAAATCAGGAATATTTAAAGAAGATTGAGCCTAGTATGGTTATTTTAAGCTATGGTAATAATAGATATGGCCACCCTCATAAAGAGGTTATGGACTTTCTAGAGGATAGGTTTGAGTATTTTGAAACGGGAAAGTCAGGAAGTTTTCATTTGAAGGCGGGTGGATATAGAAACTACTGAGGAGAATCTATGGACTATATGCAGGCCTTGAGTGCCTTAAAACAGGACCTTTTGCCAAACAAGTTAATTATTAAAGGCGAAGAACCCTATCTGGTTAAGGATTTAATAAAAAAAATTACAAATAAATATATTGAGCCTGGTATGGAAGGGGTGGACATAAGCACCTATAATGGTAAGGAGCTCGAAGAAAGAGTTTTTATCACTGACATTCAGAGCCCTTCTTTTTTCTCAGAAAAGAGGATTTTAATTATAGATGAGGCTCAGCGCTTTAAGATTAGTGATGAGGCGGCTGAGGTATTAAAAAACCTAGATGAAGGCATTATAGTTATTTTTCTACCAACAGCTGGAGATGGATTTTCAAGGAGCTTATCAAGGCAGGGTATAACCATTGATTGTAAAAAAATATCTAGGGACCAGATGATGTCTTGGATTGAAAAGGAACTGAGGCTTAAAAATAAAAAAATATCCTTTGAGGCCAAGAAACTGCTGGTGGACCAAAGCAGGTATTTTGATAGAAATTCAGCTGTGTCATTATATTTTTTGAAAACAGAACTTGATAAGCTTGCTGCCCTTGAAGATAGGGAAATTAAAATTAAGGATGTTGAAGCCCTAATGCAGGCAGCTCCTGAAGATAATATTTTTAACATGATAGACCATTTATCAAAGGGTCATAAGAGCCAGGCTTTTAAAATTTATAGTGATTATCTGGCTTCAGGAAATAGCATTGATAGCATTGTGCCACTTATGGCAAGAAATTTTTACCAGCTCCTTATGGTCAAGGTCTTTCAAGAGTCTGGGCTACCTATTCAAAACTGGGATAAAAGGCTGGGGGTTAGTCACAACTTTATAAAAACAAAACTATCTGCCACTGCTGTTCAGTATTCAAGAGGGGAATTATTAAGGGCCCTTGATTTGTGTTTGGAAAAAGAGGCCCTATATAAATCTCAGAGTTTAGATAAAGAAAGCCTAATTCAAAACCTGCTTTTGGAGCTCCTTCATAAATAACAAAAAAATGGCTGAAGCCATTTTATTGTGCCATAGAATTTAGTTTTTTCGCTAGTCTAGAGACTTTTCTATCTGCATTACTTTTATGAATCACGCCCTTAGAGGCAGTTTTACGGATAACTTTTTCTGCACTCTTAAATTTATCTTTAGCTTCCTGCTCATTGCCACTATTTACAGCTTCTAAAAACTGACGAATATGGGTTTTCATTTTAGTCTTCTGAGCCTTATTTAAAGCAGTTTTTTTCTCGATTACACTAATTCTCTTTTTTGAAGATTTAATATTTGCCACAATTTCACCTCCTCACCTTTACTTAACAGAATGATAATAGCATGAATTGAAGGCTTTAGCAAGGACTTTTCTTTAGTCTTTTATTGAAAATATAATTAATGGGATTTTTGGATAATCTGACTAGATTCTTATAAATAGTGCTTATCCATGATATAATAACCCTTGGAGGAAAATAAATGGAATTAGATAGGATACGAAATTTTTCTATTATTGCCCATATTGATCATGGAAAGAGCACTCTGGCCGATAGGTTGATTGAAATGAGTGGTGCCCTAAGTCAAAGGGAAATGAAAAGCCAGGTTCTTGACAACATGGACCTTGAGAGAGAACGAGGCATAACAATTAAATTACAGACCTCAAGGATATATTACACTGGTAAAGACGGTAAGGACTATATTTTTAACCTGATTGATACTCCTGGCCATGTGGATTTTTCTTATGAGGTATCTAGGAGCTTGGCAGCTTGTGAAGGGGCCCTACTTGTTGTGGATGCATCCCAGGGCGTTGAGGCCCAGACCATAGCTAATGTATATCTAGCAGATGCTGAGGGCTTGGAAATTGTTCCAATACTTAACAAGGTTGACTTACCTTCTGCTAGGACGGCAGATATTAAAGACGAGATTGAGGAGATTGTGGGAATTGAAGCCCAAGATGCTCCTGAAATTTCAGCTAAAACTGGACTCAACATTGATCAAGTTTTTGAAACCATAATAGCCAAAATTCCTGCTCCCACTGGGGATGCAAAGGCTCCATTAAAAGCCCTGGTCTTTGATTCTTTCTATGACCAGTACAAGGGTGCTATTCCTCTAATCAGAATCTTTGATGGTGAGGTTAAAAAGGGAGACATGGTCTATATGATGGCCTCTGGAGAGAGCTTTGAGGTTACTGAGGTTGGAATTTTTACTCCTGTTATGAAGACTGTTGATAGTCTTAAAGCGGGTGAAGTAGGTTACCTAGCGGCTTCTATTAAGGATGTGCGCTATGTCAGTGTTGGTGAGACCATTACTCTTGGAAACCGAAAGGTTGAGGAGGCCTTACCCGGATACAAGGAGGCTCTCCCAATGGTGTTTTGTGGCCTTTATCCTGCTGAAGGAGAGGACTATGAGAACATCAGAGACGCCCTTGAAAAACTTCAATTAAATGATGCTGCCCTGACCTTTGAGCCAGAAACCAGTGTTGCCCTAGGTTTTGGATATAGATGTGGATTTTTAGGGCTTCTACACCTAGAGATTATACAGGAACGACTGGAGAGGGAATTTGACTTAGATCTTATTGCAACTGCCCCCAGTGTTATCTATAAGGTTGAGACCACTGCAGGGGAGACCCTCTTTATCCAAAATCCCAGTAATCTTCCTGATGTAACCAGTATCAGAAACTTTTGCGAACCTATTGTTAAGGCCAGTATTTTCGTACCTAAAGATTATGTGGGTAATGTTATGGAGCTCTGCCAACAAAGGCGGGGAGAGTTTATCCATATGGAGTATATAGATGAAAGAAGGGTGCTTTTAGACTATTATCTGCCCCTAAATGAGATTATTTACGACTTCTTCGATGCCTTAAAGAGCAAGACTAGAGGTTATGGCTCCTTTGACTATGAATTCTATGATTATGTTGAGTCTAATCTTGTAAAGCTAGATATTTTAATTAATAAGGAAAATATTGACGCTTTTAGTATGATTGTCCACCGGGATAAGGCTACACCAAGAGGTAGGCAGATAGTGGAAAGACTTAAAGATGTAATTCCTAGGCAACAATTCCCAATTCCTATACAGGCTGCCATTGGTAACAACATAATTGCAAGAGAAACCGTTAAGGCCCTGCGCAAGGACGTTTTAGCCAAGTGTTATGGTGGTGATATAAGTAGAAAGAAGAAGCTGCTTGAAAAGCAAAAGGAAGGGAAGAAGAGGATGAGACAGTTTGGTAGTGTGGAAGTTCCACAGCAGGCTTTCCTTTCTGTCCTTAAATTTGATGAAGAATAAACTTGCAGTATATATCCATATTCCTTTTTGTAGAAAAAAATGTTATTACTGTGATTTTCTGAGTTTTACTTCAAGCGAAGAAAAAAGAAGAGAATATTTAGAAGTCCTTGTAAAAGAACTGGAGCTTTACAGCGACCTTTTATATGAGCGGGGAGTGTCTAGCCTTTATTTTGGCGGTGGTACTCCTAGTTTGCTTTCTGAAAAGGAACTTGAGTATCTTTTTAGTAAAGTTTTTGAAAAGGCTAAACCCCAAGGAGAAATTACTTTTGAAATGAATCCTGAGGATGTCAGTCCTTCAAAACTAAAGCTACTTAAAAATTATGGTGACTTTAGGATAAGCCTAGGGGCCCAGAGCTTTGAAGAGGAACTACTTAAACTTTTTGGAAGAAACCATGGGGTTGATGAAATTTTTAGGGCTGTTGATACCCTTGATAGCCTTGATTTTAATAATTATTCTCTTGATATAATATATGCTGTTACTGAAAAATTTAATATGGATAAAAACATATCAGCAATCAAGGCAATCTATCCTAGCCACCTATCTTGCTATGCCCTTGAACTTCATCCTAGCAGACCTCTAGCAAAGCTCATAGAAGAGCCAAATGAGGATCTTTACAAGAGAGATTGGGATAAACTCAAAGGATCTCTTTATAGCATGGGTTATGAGCGCTATGAGATATCCAGTTTTGCTAGAGAAGGAAGGCTGGGTTTTCACAATCTCAACTACTGGAAAGGTGGAGATTATTTAGGATTAGGCCTGGGTGCTCACGGTTATATCCATCCATATAGGTATTCTAATGAAAGAAATTTAAGGGCCTATATTGAAAGGGTTGAAGTGGGCGAACTCCCCTTGGCGACAAAGGATTATATTTCTCATCAGGATAAGCGCTTTGAAAAGTTTATGCTGGGGCTACGGCTTGTTCAGGGTATTAAATTAGAGGAACTATATCCTTTAAGTCCTAAAGAGAAAAAGGCCATGGACAAGCATTTAGCCAATGGTTTATTAAAAGTGAGGGAGCAAAGGCTCTGCCTAAGTGAAGAGGGTTTTGACTTGATTAATCATGTTTTAGTGGACTTTTTATAGTATAGCCACATAAAAAACTCTGTGATATAATGCTTAGATAGGATTGGAGGTTGTATGTATAAAAACACCATAGACGAAAAACTGGAGGAACTCGATTCTTCTAGACAGGGACTGAGTGCTCAAGAGCGAGCACAGAGGCGTCAGGAGTATGGATACAATGAGGTTTTGAATTATGAAAAACGCTCAGTTTTCAGCTTCTTTGCAGAAACTTTTAGCCTGACAATACAGAGGCTTTTAATATTGGCTTTGGCTTTCTTTGCCTATTTAGGACGTTTCAATGAAGTGGGTCTATTTTTGGTTGTCTTTGTTTTCAGGGCCCTTGTATTAACTATAAAGCCCTATTTAGTCCAAAAGGCTCGTATAAAATTCCATGAAGAGAGCGTAAATAAATGTAAAGTTATTGAAGAGGGCCAGCTAGTTGAGATTCCAATTAGAGAGCTGGTACCAGGAGATGTGGTCCAGTTAAATAAGGGAGACCTGATCCCTGCAGATGGTAGACTGATAGAGGGAGATGATATCTGGATAGATGAATCCTTGCTAACTGGAAATAAAGAACCCTTTTGTAAGGATGTAAACTTTATTAGTGAGGGGCAGGTTCCTCTAGGAGAACGAGCCAATATGATTTATGCATCAACCCTAGTCTGCCAAGGCTATGGACTAATGCTGGTTACTGCCACGGGAATGCATACAGAAATTGGCAAGGTAGCCTTTATGCTTTATAAGGATAATGCAAGGAAATCCCTACTTGAGGATAAGCTTAAAAGTCAAGGGAAAATAATAAACGCTCTAATCCTTATTATATCCCTGGCTATTGGAATATATGGTTACTATAGGGGCCTTAACATGCTGGAGCTGGTTTTTGTTGTAATTAGCCTGAGTACAGCAGCCAGTCTAGGAGGTTTTAAGAGTTTAATTTATGATGTGGAATCACTGGGTGTACTGAGGTATTCTAAGAGGGGTCTTCTTTTGAAAGACATTTCCACTTCCGAGGACCTAGCTGGAATATCCGTAGCAATATTTGACGAAACCCCTTTTATATCAAAAGGAGGCCTTAAAGTTAGAGACTTGTCTTCTACAAGTGAAGAGGACGAGCTTTTAATGAAAAAAATATCTGTTCTTTCTGCAAGGGATGGGGGAGATGAATGGAGGGAGCATTTTATACCATATAGAGATTTTGCTCTGGGAGAAAATCCCTCTTTAGATATAGAGGTTGAGGGATATGAGTGGTTAAGAAACTATGAATCCGATAATCTGTATAAGAGTAGTTACAAGACTCCTGAGGGTATCTTCTCATTTGCTCTAGGTGGATTAAGTGAAATAATAGCCCTATCCAGTAAATATAGTGATGGAGAGGAGCTTCTTGAACTTAATGATGAGGTGAAACAGGGCATTTTTACTATGGAGGAGCAATTTGTCTCCGAAGGTAAGAGTGTTGTGGCAATGGCCTATCGTCTTGATGAAGTAGAGCATGAGAGGGATTTTATCTTCTTAGGACTCATAGCTTTAGCTGATGGTGGTGCAAAGGGCGCTAAAGAGGCCATAAAGACTATGAAGACTGCTGGCATAGTCCCAATCTTGATTTCAAATTCAACAATAGAAAATGGAAGCCAATTGGCTAGAGAAACAGGAATTTTAGTTCCAGGCTTTGAAATTATGACAGCAGAAATCATGGATGAAATGACAGATGAAGAGTTTTACACTGTTTTTGAAGACTATAGGGTATACTTTAATCTTAAAGACAATCATAGAGCTAGACTTGTAGATGCCTGGTCATCTAGAGGCCACAGAGTAGCTATAAGCCTAACTTATATGGATCATATAAGTTCATCTAAAGAGGCTTCAATAGTATTGGCTTCAAAAGAAGATAGCCTTCCTGTGGTAAGGCAGCAAGCTGACGTCTTAATGCTTCGCGATGATTTATCTTCTTTTAATGATGCGGTAGCTGAAGCCAGAATGATTTATTTAAATGCAAGGAGGAGGGTGCGCTATGAGCTTGTTGTAGCACTGGCTCTTATTCTCTCAAGCCTTGCAGTGATGCTGGTTTATGATAGGCTAATTCTTAGTTTTATGGCCTATATTTGGCTAGGACTAGTGATTAAGCTTCTTATAGGGCTAACGCTTGAAAAGGAGCCAATGGAAAGAAATGTTCTATATCAAGGGCCGCCTAGTATTGATAAGGGGCTTATTCAGAGGCGCTCTGCTGTCTTTAGCATATTTGAAGGCCTTATAATGGCAGTAGTAGTCTTTGTCGCTTTTGTATTACTTCAGCCAAATAAAGGGCTTGAAAGCCCAAGCCTTGCCTATTTGACCTTTGGCTTTGGCTTGATTTTTACAGCCTTTAATTTAAGAAATAGCCAGTCTATTCTTGGCAAGGGCTTTTTCTCAAACAAATCATTCTTTTTATACTCGGTTCTCAGTATAGTTTTAATACTCCTACCCGTGAGCTTTGAGTTTTTAGCTAGCACTTACAGTATGACTACTCTAAGCCCGCAGTACTATGGTCTGGCCCTAGGCCTAGCCTTTATACCTGTAATAATTACAGAACTTAGAAAGATT
This sequence comes from Clostridiales bacterium DTU036, assembly GCA_001512625.1. GTDB lineage: Bacteria > Bacillota > Clostridia > Peptostreptococcales > Acidaminobacteraceae > DTU036. The sequence goes on from LFTD01000022.1 coordinate 27,743, forward strand.
TTTATAAAAGAGTAGGAAAGACTATAATTACCTTTTTTTATTAGTAGAAGCTTAGGCTTCTACTTTTTTTATTTAAAGCATGTACTTTTTTTATTTAGGGTGTTGACAGCTGGGTAATAAGGGGTATAATGTAATTAGCACTCAGAGGGGACGAGTGCTAGTATGGAGAAATATTATGCTAACATCAAGACAAATAGAGATTTTAAAATTAATAGTTGATGATTTTATATCCACAGGACAGCCTGTGGGTAGTAGGCGGCTTTCTAAGCTTCCAAGCCTGAATGTTTCCCCTGCCACTATCAGAAATGAAATGGCTGATTTGGAAGATTTTGGATATGTACTCCAACCTCATATATCAGCAGGTAGGATTCCATCTGAGCAAGGGCTTCGCTTTTATGTGGATAGCTTGCTTGATGGTCATGAGTTAACCACGGCTATTAACAACAACATTAGATCCTTATATTTACTTCATTACGATGAGAATATTAGCCTATTAAGACAAGCTGCTAGGGTTATCAGTGATAATGCTGAGATGACTGTGATAATTACAGAGCCCAGGTTTACGGCTAGAAGGCTAACAAATCTTAAACTGCTCAAAATGAATTCTAGCAAGGTTTTACTGGTTTTAATTACAGATGGTGAAGAGGTAAAGACATTGGTTCTAAATGCTGATGATTTTTCACAGGAAGTATTAGACAATCTGACTACTGAGCTTTCAACTCTTATGCTGGATAGGTCTCTTGAGGAAATTTCCTTTAGAGATATAAATAAGATTAAGTCCAGGCATCTTGATCAAAGAGAGCTTATAGATTATATCCTGCCAGTCTTAAAAGAAGTCCTGAGGAAGCTCAACAAGGAACACATTGTTGTTGCAGGAAGGGAGTACCTCCTAAGGAGTGAGTATTTTAGTGATATTGATATTGCCAGGAGGGCTATTGAGACTTTAAAGGACCCTATGGCTGTTCTGGCCCTACTTGATAATCAAAAAGAGGGTATTGGAGTTAGGATAGGAGCCGAACTGGGAAATCAGGTTTTTAATGAATTTTCCATGGTCCAGTGTAATTTTAATTTTGGCGGTGGCCAAAGTGGCCAAATTGCCCTACTTGGACCAAAAAGGATGGATTACAGCAAGGCGATAAGTATAGTGGAGGTTGGAGCAAAGACTCTGACTGACCTGTTTTCAGGGATACATTTATAGGAGGAATTAGTGGCAAAAGACTTAGAATTAGAAGAAGAAAAACTAGATGATGAAGAGCTAGAAGATTTAGAAGCAGGTGATGATCTAGAAGAAGTTATAGCTGAGTTAGTAGAAGAAGAGGATGGCTTGGAAAAGGAGCTTGAGGATTTAAATGAAAAATACCTAAGACTCCAGGCTGAGTACTCAAATTACAGGAGAAGAACCCAGGAAGAGAAGGCAGCTATTTATAGCTTGGGAAATGAAAGACTTATTTTGGAACTTCTGCCTGTGCTTGATAATTTTGAAAGAGCCATAGCAAATATGCAGGAGAATGAAGTTTCTCAAAATTATTTAGATGGCGTTGAGATGATTAGAAAATCACTGATTCAGGTTCTTGAAAAAGAAGGCTTAAAGTGTATAGAGGCCTGTGGAGAGGATTTTGATCCTGACTATCACCATGCTGTACTTATGGAAGAGAGTGAGGGAGTTGAATCAGGTAAGGTTTTAGAAGAACTACAAAAAGGATATAGATTAAAGGAAAAAACGATACGACCTACTATGGTTAAGGTATCAAAATAGGAGGAAAAAATATGGCAAAAATTATAGGTATCGACCTAGGTACAACCAATTCATGTGTCGCAGTACTAGAGGGCGGCGAAGCAAAAATTATTCCCAACGCAGAAGGAAATAGAACTACTCCATCTGTAGTAGCTTTTACTCAAAAGGGTGAAAGACTAGTTGGTGAAACTGCAAAAAGACAAGCAATAACAAATCCCGAAAGAACAGTAATGAGTATTAAAAGAGAGATGGGTTCAGACTGGAAACAAGAGATTGATGGCAAGTTCTATACTGCTCAGGAAATATCAGCCTTGGTACTTGCTAAACTAAAGACTGATGCTGAGAGCTATCTTGGTGAGACAGTCAAAGAAGCAGTAATCACAGTTCCCGCCTACTTTACCGATGCTCAAAGACAGGCCACAAAGGATGCTGGAAGGATAGCAGGCCTTGATGTTCTACGTATTATAAATGAGCCTACAGCAGCTTCTCTTGCCTATGGTCTTGATAAAGATCATCTGAATCAAAAGATATTGGTCTTTGACTTAGGCGGAGGAACCTTTGACGTATCAATCCTTGAGATTGGTGATGGGGTCTTTGAGGTCCTAGCTACTAATGGTGATAATCACCTAGGTGGAGATGACTTTGATAGAGCAGTAATAGACTGGTTAGTTAATATCTTCCAGAAAGAAAATGGGGTGGACCTAAGGACTGATAAGACAGCTATGCAGCGTCTTAAAGAAGCTGCTGAGAAGGCTAAGATGGAGCTGTCCACTGTTCAAACAACTAATATTAATATCCCCTTCCTATTTATGGGAGAGGCAGGTCCTCTACACCTTGATACCAACCTAACTAGAGCAAAATTCGACCAGCTTACAGAGAGCCTAATTAAAAGGGTCGAAGGGCCTATGAAGAAGGCTATTGCTGACTCAGGTCTTAAAGAATCAGAAATTGATGATGTTGTCTTAGTTGGTGGTTCAACAAGAATTCCAGCAGTTGCAGAGGCAGTTAAGAAGATAATTAATAAGGAACCCCATAAGGGAATAAATCCCGATGAGAGTGTTGCAGCAGGTGCAGCTATCCAAGCTGGTGTATTGGCTGGTGATGTTCATGATATTTTGCTTCTAGATGTCACTCCTCTATCTTTGGGAATTGAAACTCTAGGAAATGTGTTTACAAAGCTTATAGAAAGAAATACCACAATTCCAACTAAAAAGAGCCAAATTTTCTCCACTGCAACAGATAATCAGCCCGCAGTTGATATCCATGTACTTCAGGGAGAAAGACCTATGTCTACAGACAACGTGACACTAGGTAGGTTCCAGCTAGATGGTATTCCACCAGCAAGAAGGGGTATTCCACAAATTGAGGTTACCTTTGATATAGATGCCAATGGTATAGTCCATGTGTCTGCTAAGGACCTTGGAACTGGTAAGGAGCAGTCAATTAATATTACAGCTTCTGCTAACTTAAGCGAAGAAGAAATTAATAAAAAGGTAAGAGAAGCTGAAGAGTTCGCTAAAGATGACCAGGCACGTAAGGATTTAGCTGAAGCTAAAAACAATGGTGATGCACTAGCTTATCAAGCAGAAAAAACTATTAATGAATTAGGCGACAAGGTAGATGCAGCTGAAAAAACCAAGATTGAAGAGCAAATCGCTGGATTGAAAAAAGCCCTAGAAGGTGATACACTAGAAGAAATTAAGACAAGGACTGAGGAGCTTGAAGCTGCTATGCAACCCTTGGCCCAAAAGCTATATGAGCAGGCTTCTCAAGCGGAGGAGTCTCCTAGTAGCGATGAGGTAGAAGAAGCAGACTACGAAGTAGTAGACTAATAAAGGGGAATAGACTCTAGGGTCTATTCCTTTTACGAGGATAAGATGAGCAAAAGAGACTATTATGAAATACTAGGTGTAGACCGTGGTGCCGATGATAAAACTTTAAAAAGTGCCTATCGGAAGCTAGCCATGAAATACCACCCAGATAAAAACCCTGGTGATAAGGAAGCAGAGGCCACTTTTAAGGAGATTAATGAGGCCTACGAAATCCTAAGCGATGAGGAGAAGCGTCGGCGCTATGACCAATTTGGCCATGCCGGTGTTGATCCAAATGCTTCAGCAGGTGGTTATGGGGATTTTGGTGGATTTGGCGGCTTTGAAGATGTCAGTGACATCTTTTCAAGCTTTTTTGGTGGCGGTGGTTTTTCTGGCTTTGGTCAGTCAGGATCTGCTGGACCAAGGAGGGGAAATGATGTTCAAGCTGATGTTCACCTAAGTTTTAAAGAGGCCTACAGTGGTGCCAGCAAAGAAGTGAGCTTTTATCGCTTAGAAGACTGCCCTACCTGTAGCGGCACAGGCGCAGCCCAGGGTTCATCGGTCTCTACCTGTGATACTTGCGGAGGTACAGGCCAGATTAGAGAGGTAGAACATGGCCTCTTTGGCCAGAGTATTAGGGTGAGAACTTGTCCAACTTGTAAGGGCAGGGGGGAAAAACCCGATGAGCCTTGTCCAACTTGTAAGGGCAAGGGTAAGGTTAGAAAGCGCAGAACAATTAGAGTTAATATTCCCGCTGGAGTTGATAATGGCCATGTAATGACCCTTTCTGGTGAAGGAGATATTGGAGAACAAGGTGGTCCAAAAGGCGACCTATTATTAAGGATTTTTGTTTCTACAGATAGTAGGTTTAAAAGACAGGGCCTAGATGTTTTCCAAGAGGTATCCCTTAGTTTTACCCAGGCAACCCTAGGAGATGAACTTGAGATAGATGGCCTTGATGGCAAAATCAAGCTTAGGGTAGAGGCTGGAAGTCAGCCAGGAACAGTACGTAGGATAAGCGGTGGAGGTTTTCCTAATGTCCGAGGTTATGGCAAGGGAGACCACTATGTAACTTTAAATGTTGAGGTGCCTAAAAATCTAAACCATGAGCAGAAGGAGGCCCTAAAAGCCTTTGCAGGCTCGATGGGGGAAAAGGCTACTAAGGAAAAAGAAAACAAAGGCTTCTTTGGTAAGGTAAAGGATGCCATTAAATAGAGCTCCCTAAGGAGCTCTTATTTACTTAAGAGAGGTTATATGAAATATCTGGTTATTAGCACCAAGTCCCAGCATGCTCAGAGGCTGGAAGAGGAACTGGCCCTCTTTGATATAGAAGGGGTGGAGATCCTAAATCCACAAGATAGTATTTATTATCAGTCCCTATGGGATGAGGACGAGGCTCCAAGTGTGGAGCTTGGTAATGAAGCAATATTTAAGATCTTTGGATCAAAAGAAGAGCTCGATAGAATAGTGGAAAATTACAAAGAACTTATTTTAAAATGGGACTTTGAAGAGCTTATTGAAAAGGATTGGAACGAAATCTGGGCCAGTCAGTTTAAAGGTATAGAAGTGGCTGGTTTATTTGTAAGACCTCCCTGGCTTGAGGCTAGAGCAGGCCTAATGGATGTGATAATAGAGCCAGGTATGGCCTTTGGAACCGGCAGTCATGAGACCACCATCCTTTGTATAGGGGCCTTACTTGATTTTCTTAAGGAGGGGGCAACTGTATATGATGTAGGTACAGGTTCTGGAATCCTAGCTATTGTTGCCAAGCTTCAAGGAGCAGGTTACGTTAAGGGAATTGAAATAGATGAAATGGCCCTAGAGAATGCTAGATTAAATAGAGAGCTTAATAGTGTAGATGTGGATTTTTCACAGGGTGACCTTTTAAAGGGACTGGATAGGAAGGCGGACCTAATTGTAGCCAACATCCTACCAACCATTCTTAAAAACATGAAGGAGGATGCCCTTGAACTTTTAGTAGAAGGTGGCCATCTAATCCTATCGGGGATTTTGGATAAAAGAGTTGATGAAGTGCTTGATGATTATAGCCAGGGCCTTAAGCTAGTTGACAATAGGAGCATGGGCCAGTGGCATGTGCTTATTTTGGAGAAGCAATGAGACATTTTTTTCTTGACCAGCTAGGGCTTATTAATGATCCAGTGGATGTCCATCATATTTCAAGGGTTCTTAGGATGAATGTGGGGGATAGGATTAGCTGCGCATATAATGGAAATAGGTTTGTGGGGGAGATAGAGTCTATTTCTAAGACCGAAGTGGAAGTTAAGCTCCTGGAGAAAATAGAAGTTCCAACCTATCCGGAAATTCATCTCTACCAGGCCCTGGCAAAGGGACAAAAATTAGAAGCTATCCTTCAGCATGGCACCGAGCTTGGTATAAGTAAGTTTGGCCTATTTCCTTCCGAGTTTTCTGACATAAAAAAGGTGGATAAAAAAAGAGACCGGTATGAAAGGATTATCAAGGACGCTGCCAAGCAGTCTCAGGGTAGTTTTATTCCAAAGCTAGATTTTTATAATGGCGTGGGTGAATTAGAGTTTGATGAGAATTATATTTTCCTCTGCTATGAGGCCCACAAAGAAACCCATATTAAGCTAGATGGGCCTGGTAGTGTGGCTATTATTATTGGGCCTGAAGGTGGCTTTTCCAAAGAAGAGGTTGACTATCTTTCGCAAAAAGCTAAGCTGGTAAGTTTAGGCACTAGAATACTAAGAACTGAGACAGCTGGTCTTGTAGCAACAACGGCGGTGTTAAAGGAGCTGGGTATACTTTAATGAAACTAAAATTTGTAAATCTTGGCTGTAAGGTTAATTTAAATGAAACTGAAGAGCTTAAAAGAGCCTGCTATGAAGAGGGCTATGAAATAGTTGGTGAGGAGGATCAGGCGGACCTAGTAATAATTAATTCCTGCACTGTTACCCATATCAGTGATAGGAAGAGTAGGCAGAAAATTTCCCAGGCCAAAAGGGATGGTGCATTGGTAGCTGTTATGGGCTGCTATGTGGACATTCACGGGGAGATTGATGCAGACCTATTAATTCCTAATGCCAAGAAGGATGAGGCTTTAGAGGCCATTAAGGGGCTTCTGGGAGGTGTTGGTGGCCCTGGGCTTACAGAGGGGTTTAATTATGATAAAACCAGAGCCTTTTTAAAGGTTCAGGATGGCTGTAATAACTTTTGTAGCTACTGTATAATTCCCTATGCTAGAGGCAGGTCTAGAAGCTACTCATATGAGAGAATAGAAGCTGAGCTTGATAGATTTATAGAGGCTGGCTTTAATGAAATAGTACTTACTGGGATAAACCTATCTGCCTATGGCAAGGATACAGATTCTTCTCTAGGTGAGCTTATAAAGACCCTTAGTCCTAAGCTGGGTGATAGGAGACTTAGACTAGGTTCCCTTGAGGTTCATGTTATAGATAGCCAGTTTCTTGAGATATGTAGAGGACTGGCTGGATTCTGTCCTCAGTTTCACCTCTCCCTTCAGTCTGGTAGCGACGGAGTGCTAAAAAGGATGAATAGAAGGTATAATTCTCAGGAATATAAGGAGAGGGTTGAACTGATCAGGGAGTATTTTCCTGAGGCTGCTATTACAACTGATATAATAGTGGGCTACCCGGAGGAGAGTCCCGAAGAATTCCAGGAGACCTTGGAATTTGTAAAAGAGATTAATTTTAGTCATGTTCATGTCTTTAGTTATTCTCCTAGAGCAGGCACTGTGGCTGCTAGTAAGCTTGACCATCATCCCCAGACGAAAAAAGATAGAAGCCAGATTTTAAGAGATCTGGTTGAAAAGCAAAAGGAAGACTATCTGGATAGCTTTATTGGAAGGGAGGTTGAGGTTTTATTTGAAGAAGATAATTCAGGCCTTTCCAGAGAATACATCCAGTGTTATAGTAGGGATAGTAAAGAAAATAATAGCATTGAAGTTTTAAGGGTCCTTAAGAGAGAAGGCTCTATACTCTTAGTTTAGGAGGAAGTTATGGATTGCTTATTTTGTAAAATCATTGATGGAAGTATACCATCAGATCTTGTCTATGAAGATGAAAATGTACTTGCCTTTAGAGATATCAACCCCACAAGTCCCATTCACATCTTGTTTGTTCCTAAGGTTCATTTTGCTAGTTTAAGTGAGAGCCATGGTAAAGAGGATGCTCTTCTTGATGTTTTTAAGGCAATAAGAGCCTATGTGGCTAAGGAGGAACTGGATAAGGCAGGTTATAGGTTGGTTATAAATGCAGGAGAGCATGGGCAGCAAACAGTTGACCACCTTCATGTTCATCTATTAGCTGGTAGGCAGTTTACTTGGCCAGCTGGCTAAAAGATAATA
>LFTD01000126.1 GCA_001512625.1 Clostridiales bacterium DTU036
TAGCGGGTGGTTTTATGTTTCGCACACTTCGCGTGCTCAACTGACTAAAGTCTATAATAAAACCTAGCTTATTAGGCTAGGCTTAGGGCTTTATTTACTATTTCTTTTAGAGCTTAAATACCTGTATATCGCATCTCATAGCTGCCTTTATCATCAAAGTCAATATAGAGATGTCTGGGCATCCTGGCACTGAAGTCTATGAAGTTAGCTGGAGTGATAAAAATGCCAGAGTTATCCTCAGAAGGCTCGCCAAGGAGCTCTTTTAGTTTTGAAGTGTGATAGATAAAGCTATCAAGGTCCTCATTGCTACTAAGCACTAGCTCATCTATATGAAAATTTAGGATACCATCTAGATAGTCAAAATGGACTTCTTTACTTAGTTTTTCAAGTTCTCTTACATGTTCTAGGGTTTCTTCTTCTAAGGGCTTATCTATCTCAAAGTCATCGATAAAAACTGGGAAGCCACAGCTGATAAAGGAGAAGCTCCCACTAATTTCATCAATAACAACTGGTTCTAGTTGGCCCTGATAGTCCTTATTAAAACAAACTAGGATTCCTGCCTGGTCCATTTCTTGGTCGTCAACTAAGTGGTAGCCAAACTCTAGTTTTTTAAGGAGTTCTGGGCTGGCACCATCAAGAAAGATATCAAGAAACATAGGCCCAGCTGGGTGGAGGGGCAGGTCTAGGGGCAGGTCCAGAGTGAACTCTTCACCCAGGCTACTTGGTAAAAAATCCTCATTAAAGAGGGTCTCATAGTAGTAGTCAGCCCTTAGCTCAATCCTATCAGCTGATAGGATATTTAGGAGGCTGGTTTGCAGCTCATAGGTTATTAGCTTATTACTTTCATCAAAGTAGGTAGTTTTCCCATCAAGCTCTAGACTCAGGCTGTGGATCTTACCCTTACCTGTTAGATGCTGGATGGCTAGATCTAGGAGCTGGTCTCTTAGTAGGTGCAGGAGTTCCAGTTCCTCCTCTTCATAACCCTGACTTAGATTTATCTTAAAATACTGTTTTACAGAAAATGTATTAATCATCAGAAACTCCTTCATTTGATATCTTGATTGTATCATACTAGATAATCAGTGTACCTAACCTCTTTTTAACAAATCTTCCAAAAGAGTTTTATTCTGTAAAACTTTGAGAAGTTCTAATTAAGTTTTGAAGTTGAATTTGTAAGACTAATCTTTTGTAGGCTAGGCTAGCAGTTTTTCCAGTATTAGAAGAAATAGAGATATGTAGGATTTAGAATTAGAGAGGTATTTTTCAATTTTCGCAACTATTTTTACCTCTTTTTGGTAAAAGACCTTATAATCAGAGTAGTAAGCTTATATAGAGAAGTTTTAGGAGGTTAGAAGTGGATATTAGGGAAAAGAAATTATTTGATAAGTATAACCCCCAGGAGGATGTTGTTCGCTGCCCTTATGGGAGGGCTCCTTTTAGGGAGAAGCTGGATTACTATGTCTTTGCCGCTCTCAATCTTTATGGGGCCATAAGAGTGGAGGAGCTGGTGGAGCTTTTTAACCACCACTATAAGGAAGAACTCAGCGTTGAGGAGCTCTATATTCTCCTACTGCCTCTTATAAGAAAGCAGCGGGACTATGCTTTTTATAAGGATTATCTAGTGAATTACCAGTATGTAGACAACCTATCCTGGGTAGACAACCTTCTTAGTCTACAAGAGGGAAAGGAGTTTTACAAGCCTAGTCTAGAAGAGCTTCTTAAGTACTTTAATGACTATTATAGTGATAACCCCTATGTAAAAAAGTTGGAGAAGTTTCTTGAGGATAGCTTTGATGGTCTGGTAGCCCTTATAGTTACAGACAAAATTAAAGAGCTGGCTGATTATGGTGGAGTTAATCCACAAAATCTTTCAGAAATCGCAGAAGAATTTGATCTGGTCTTTCCCAGCCAAAAAAGCTTTGAGAAGTTTGTTGACCTAGTTTTTAAGCTAAACAATAATAACCGAAGCTGGTCAAACAGGGGGAATACACCAATAGAGGCCTCGGAGCAGGCTATAAAAAAACTACCTAAAGAACCCCGCTTTAAAGAAGCTAGGCGAATTAAGGTTGGAAGGAACCAGCCCTGCCCCTGTGGAAGTGGGAAAAAGTATAAGAACTGCTGCGCATTTTATGCCAATAGCGACTCAGCCTATCTTAGTCTAGAAGAATATATGCTGTTTTTTAGGCTCTGGTATGGACTCCTAAAATTTGTTAATGACATGGAGGGCCTTGTAAGAGTAGGGCCTGACCAGGATTTCCCCCAGGATCTGGATGATCAGTCCATTTATGAGATAGGCCAAGCCCTCTGGGACAAGCCTGATTACATCGATAACTTTATTGAAGAGTACGAAGACATTCTTTCTAAGGAGGATAAGCATATTCTTATTAGCTGGAAAAACCTTCATAGAAAAACATCCTTTTTGGTTATGGCCTATAGGGCTAATTATGCAGAGATACTACCTGTGGATAGAGAACTTGAGCCCAGATTACTGGGGCTAAAAGGACTTTCACTTCCTATTGCTAACCTTGCAGGCCTAATCCTTCCCGTTCATATGGAGGGTACTCTTCTTCCCTTTTTAGGTCATATTATCTTTGATGGAAACCTAGCTGCCTATCCCATTGAATTTGGAGAGGGTATGAAAAAGATTTTAAAAGAAAGCCATGAAGAAGCTAAAAAGAAGGAGGTAATAACCAATCTAGAAGAGGAGGGTTGGCTCTATTTATAAAAAACAATCAATGAGCAGATGTCATTATAATTTAGTTCTTACTTCTAGGAAGAAGTATTCAAATATGATAAAATGTCTCCAGTGGAGGTACTATGACCAGGGGTTTATTTGAAGAGTTTTTAGGTGAAATTAAAAAGGGGCTCCATGAGAAAAGCCATCCTCTTAATAGGCTTAAGGAAGAAAAACGACTTCTTCTTGCTGCCCTAAAAAGACTGGAAGGAGAGCTTAGCTATATCTCAGTACATGGTAACTGGGATGAGGGTGTGGACTCTCTTTATTACCTTAGGAATTTTGCTGTGCATAATAGGAAGTTAAGCCATTGCAAAGCATATTTTAATGACACCCAAGATATTTACTTTTTAAGCCTTATGGAGGGTGAACAAGAGGAGATAATGAGTAGTCTGGAAGAACTAATACATATTTTTAGAAGAGATGACTACTCTGAAGTTGAAAAGACCTGGAGGATTAAATCCTTGGAAAAGCTAATCATAGACCAGGATAAAAGAGAAAAGATCTTCTATGGTATGTTAGAAGAAGCTTTAAGCCAAGCCGAATGGAGAGAGCTGGCAAAAGTCTTTGAAGATATAGGTTATCTTATGGGGGAGGTTGAGGCCTTCAATCCCACCATTAGCCAGGTTAATCAGGGGCTAAGTTTAGAAGAAACCAGCGCTATTTTTATGAGTTTACCCATTAAAATCATCTATAAGAACAGGGAGGGAGAAATCATTCTTATTAAGGATTTACCACCGGATATTGAGGTTGAGTGGACTGAGCTTTCAAATGGAGGAAGGCTTTACTACGAATTGAAGGAGAAATAATGAAGAAAATTATTGGCATTACCATGAGTCGCAGGCAGGGTCAGAATCCTAAGAATTTCCTTGACTATGCCTATGTTAAGGCTGTTGTTGATGCTGGAGGAACTCCAGTGATGATCCCAAACATCGGTGAAGAATATGCTAGTGAGTATATAAAGAAGATAGATGGACTTATTCTATCAGGGGGCAGCGACGTTACTCCCTTTTATTATGGAGAGGATCCCCACAAAATATCGGGACCCTTTTGTCGGCCAAGGGATGTTATGGAAAGGGCCATTTATTTGGAAGCCAGAAAGGCTGGAATCCCAATTCTGGGGATTTGTAGGGGGATGCAGGTTATTGCTTCCTTTGAAGGAGGTAGTTTAATCCAAGATATTCCCAGCCAATATGAAACCGATTTACTCCATGTACTTAGTGGGCCTCCCTATGCAGTAGAGCATCTTGCAAAGCCAGTCCCAGGAACTCTGATTGCTGAGCTTCTAGGAGAAGAGGAAATTATTATTAATAGCATTCATCACCAGGCAGTCAAAAAAATACCTGAGGGTTTTACAGCCTCTATGCATGCCAGAGACGGAATGATAGAAGCCATGGAGAATGTCTCTGCCAAGGTATTGGCCCTTCAGTACCATCCAGAGAGGCTTCAGGCAGAATATAAGGAATTCAGAAAACTCTTTCGCTGGATTGTAGAGGAGGCGAGATGAAAATTATTGGTATTGTAAGTAGTGGAACAGAGCAGAACCATAGACCTCTTTTTATCCTGCCAGAGTTGGTAGCCAAGGAGGTAGCAAGGGCCGGTGCCCTACCTATTATTCTGCCCTATCTTGAGGCCCCTGATGAGACTGTCTATGATTATCTAGATGGTATAGTTCTACTTGGAGGCAATGACGTCCTTCCCTTTTATTATGGTGAAGACCCAGAGCCTGAGGCAGGCCCCTATGATATGAAAAGAGACCAGTATGAGATTGACCTGGTTCATGAGGCCCAGAAAAGAAAAATTCCCCTTCTAGGCATAGGCAGGGGTATGCAGGTTATTAATGTGGCTCTAGGAGGAAGTTTAAATCAAAGTATAGTTTCAAAAATCCTCCATCATAGACCCGAGGGAACCAAGAAGGACCCCTTTCATAGAATTCAGATTCTACCCAGTAGGCTATCAAAGATTTTTGGAGATGAGCTTATAGTAAACTCCTACCACTCTCAGAGTATAAAGAGCCTAGGTAGGGGCTTAACAGTCAGTGCCAGGAGCATTGATGGGGTAGTGGAGGCCATTGAAGGCCAGGATATTCTTGGGGTACAATTTCAGCCTGAGTTTTTTCAGCACAATGAAAATTTTATCCTGCTCTTTAGGGACTTTGTAGAAAGCCTTTAAAAGGCTAGTTGGGTAAATAATTTACTACTAAATAAAATTGAGAAGCCTTGGCTTCTCAATTTCTATATTGCTTGGTTGCTTCACTGGGCTTTAGCTCTATTGGCTCGCTATAGGGATAGCTATCATAGAGCTCTGCCATGATAAAGATTCTTTGGTCTTCTTCATAGGGTCTATCACAGGTTAAAATTGATACTATGGGCTTGCCTCTGTTTTCAGCCTCACTGTCTTCAGTATACTGGAAGGCATACTGGTCGGTGTGAAGCTTGGCATAGGTCACATAGTGATAGACGGTTTTCTTATCATAAATATAGAGGTCAAAGGGTCTATCTGGCATATCATAGAGCCTATTAAGGAGCACGTTGTAGGTGGCCATGTTGTGGCCAGCTAGGGCAAAGTTACCCTTGCCAAGTTCTAGACCATCATAAAGGGTAGCAACCCCATGATTGAGGTTCTGTGCATTTAGCCCTTTAAGAACTGGTAGGTCAATCTCTAGTTCTGGCATAACCATCTGGGCAATAATAGCATCCTTATTTATGGGCTTGGCATTTGAGAGGATTGATACGCTATCTATGGCAGAAATGGCGTCCCACTGAAAAATGGCTTCCCGGTCTGTATTTTCTTCCAGTTCATCTACAGAAAGCTCATTTATGGCATCGGGGTTCTGAATAATTTTCAAGATTGTACCTGAACCAAAATAAAGGGCAAACATTATTATGGCAAGGATTAAAAATACAATTCCAAGTTTTTTTCTCATAATTCCTCCTTGTCCTAGTATACCCAAATACTGTAAACATTTAAAGATAAAGAAAAAAAATAACAAAGAGGAAATATGAAAAAAGGTCAAGTTTATAGCTGTAAGATAGATAAAAACGTCTTTCCAGGGACAGGTGTATGTACTTTAGAGGGAGAGGAAATAGCCATTCAGGGGGCCTACTTAGATGAAGAAGTTAGCTTTAGGCTCCTAGGAAGAAAAAAAGGTCAGAGAGTAGGCCAGCTCCTTGAAAGGATTGAGGCTCCCTGCAATCAGTTTGATAGATGCGGGGGCTGTATTAGCCAGCACCTTTCTCTTGATAGACAAAGAGAGATCAAGCTTATGGAGGTAAAGGATCTCTTTAGTAAGCAGGGCATTGACTTAGAAGACCTTGAAATATTTGGTGATGATCAGACCTTTTTCTACAGAAACAAGGTGGAGTTTAATTTTGGGGACAGTTACCTAGGAGGGCCACTAGAGCTAGGTTTTTTTCAAAGGAACATGGGGAAAAATGTCCTTCCCACTACTGAGTGCCTCCTAGTTCATGAGGATATAAGAAGGATAAGGGATTACATTCATAGCTTTAGCCTCGAGAGAGGCTACCAGCACTACCATGTGATGAAAAGAGAAGGATTTTTAAGGAACCTGGTCCTTAGAAGGGGCCATTATACTGGGGAGATTATGGTTAATCTTGTTACCACCACCCAGCAGGAGCTTGATACTAGCTTTGTGGCAGGCCTACTTAACCTAAAACTTGAAGGTGAGATAGTATCGGTTCTCCACACTGAAAATGACTCCCTTTCAAATTTTGTCTATGCTGATAGGATAAACCTTCTTTATGGTAGAGACTACATAGAAGAAAAGCTCCTAGGTAGGACCTTTAGAATCTCTCCATTTTCCTTTTTTCAGACCAATACTAGGGGTGCAGAAGTCCTATTTGAAAGATTAAAAAAGATGGTGGGGAAAAAGGAGGGCTCTCTTTATGATCTCTACTGTGGTACTGGCACAATTGGCCTACTTTTAAGTGATCAGGCCAAGGGAATCCTGGGAGTTGAGATAGTAGAGGAGGCAGTGGAGGCAGCTAGGGAAAACGCCCTAAGAAATGGTGTCCACAATGCCCACTACTATGCTATGGATGTTAAGGACCTGGATTTAGAGGGGAAAGAAAGGCCAGAAATCCTGGTAGTGGATCCCCCAAGAAGCGGTCTACACCCCAAGCTTATCCGTAGTATTATTGACCTTAATGTGAAGGAAATCTTCTATGTGTCCTGTAACCCAAAGAGCCTACTCAGGGACCTACTTACTTTTCAAGAAGAGGGCTACAGCCTAGAAAAAATGGAGCTAGTGGACCTTTATCCCAATACTCCCCACGTTGA
>LFTD01000065.1 GCA_001512625.1 Clostridiales bacterium DTU036
CAGATATGAGCTCTACTAATTATTAAATTTGGGAGTCAGTTTACTTTTGACACCCTAACCATAATTTAAGCTAGATAAATAGAAGTAAGAAAAAGGAGGTAGTTATGGCGGAGTTTAGACCCTTTAAAGCATTAAGGCCAAGATCAGACTTGGCTTCAAAGATTTCTGCCCTGCCCTATGATGTGTATAGCAGTTGGGAGGCAAGAAAGATAGTTAAGCTTAATCCTCTTAGTTTTTTAAGAGTGGACAGGCCAGAGATCTGCCTTGATAAGGAAGTTGATATTTATAGTGAGAAAGTATATGAAAAGGCCAGGGCTAACCTTTTAGAACTGATAGAAAGGGAGGAGCTGGTTGAAGATAGGACAAAGTCCTACTATATCTACAGGCTTGTTATGGATGGCAGGAGCCAAACTGGCCTTGTAGGCCTGGCTTCCATTGATGATTATTTAGAGGGCAGGCTTAAAAGGCATGAGTATACTAGGCGGGATAAAGAGGAGGATAGGACCAGACATGTTAGGGCAACTGGTGCTAATACTGGTCCGATTTTTCTAATAAATAGGAAAAATGATCTTTTAAGTGATACTCTTTCCTCCATTACTTCTAGTAGTCCTGTCCTTTATGACTTTACCAGCGAAGATGGAGTGGGCCACAGCCTTTGGAAGGTGGATGACAGCCAGGCTATAGCTACTATTACTAGTATTATGGCTTCTCTTGATAAGCTCTATATAGCCGATGGCCATCATAGGGCGGCTGCAGCTGTTAATGTGGGCCTGGAAATGAGGAGGCTAAAGCCAGACTATACAGGGGAAGAAGCCTTTAATTACTTTCTATCTGTTGTTTTCTCCGAGGAGGAAGTCCATATAATGGCCTACAATAGGCTGGTGGCTGACCTTAAGGGCCTGAGTAAAAAGGAGTTTTTAGAGAGAACATCTGAAAAATTTATAATAAATAAGGTTAAATATCCATACAAACCCCTGGAAAAATATTATTTTGGTATGTATTTGCCAGGCCAGTGGTATGAATTGATAGCAAGAGAAGAAACCACATTATCTACTGATCTTCTTGATAGACTTGATGTAAGTATTCTCCAAGACCAGATACTTAAACCTATCCTTGGAATTGAGGATCCTAGAAGCTCTTCTAGGATAGATTTTGTGGGGGGAGTTAGGGGCCTTCAGGAGCTTGAAAGAAGGGTTAGGGAGGATATGGAGTTGGCCTTTAGCCTTTATCCAACAGGGATTTGGGAACTTATGGAAGTTTCTGATAGGGGCCTGGTCCTGCCTCCTAAGTCAACCTGGTTTGAGCCTAAGCTAAGAAGTGGACTCTTTATCCATAGGTTAAATATAGGGGAGTGAGTTAAACTTAAAAGTTGAATTAGAGACCGTGTAAAGGTCAACTACTTTAAAAGCCCTAACTAATTTAGAGGTAAATTATTTTATCAAATATATAAATATCGGTTATTTTTCCGGCAAAAATACCGGTATTTTTAATTTGCCTTGCTTTTAGGACTGTGCTATACTCTCAAAATATTGAAGGAGGTTCTATGGGAGTCGCCCTAGGACATGGTTAGAACCATTGAAAATACGGTGAATGATTCACCTGATATATTAAATTCAAGTAGATAAAAAGAGGGCCCTGCTCTCTAGTTTGGTTGAGTTGTTTACTTAGCCCTGATTATGCCTAGACTCTGAAGAATTTATGAAAATTAAAATAACTATGACTTTGTTTCTTGCACTAGTCCTTCTAGCCTTCAGTAGCTTTAGCCCTGTCTATGCCTATGGCTATATGACTACAGAGGAGGTTGATAAAAGCCTAGTACTAGAAAAAATAGGGAACCAGAGCTTTTCACAGGTAAGCTACCAAAAGGTCCTTGAATTAGTAGAACACTTTATTGAGGATACAAAAGGTTATCAGCTTACTCCCAACGGCTATGGCTGGTCATCTCTTGGATCTGATAGTAAGTTTACAACAGACCTTTTAACAGGTAAAGAAGGTTGTTACCACTATGCAGAGTTCGTCTCTAAGACCATCTATGGTTCTAGAGAAGCAGAGGAGATAATCAGATTTAGACAAGATGGTGAAGACTACACCGCAGCTGGCCTAAAGGCTTATTTTGAAAAAGAAGGCCAGGCTGGTGAACACATAAGGTTCGATGATAATCACTCACTGGTTTACCTATCCTCTGACCAGGAAGGTATCTATACTCTCCAGTACTATGGAGTATGGGATCCACCCTTTTTAAGTTACATGAGCTATGATGAGATTCTTGATATTCTAAAGATTTCAGGAACTGAGCTTGTTCTTTATAACTATGATACAAATAAAAATATAAGTCTTTATAAGGCAAACACTTTTCCAGACAGCCAGGTCAGGACCTACACTGATATAAAAAGTGGAGCTGCGCCTTTAAGACCTATAATTAGTAGTAGCATAGATCAATAATTATATAAAGTAGACCCTTCTAAGGGTCAGATAAGTAAAAGGACTAGAACAACTATGCTCTAGTTTTTTTATTTATTGGCTTTGTAAAACCCTAATGTCTTTTGATTAGAAGTGGTTAGAAAGTCTTAAAAGTCCCTAATAATAGGGGGTGTTGAATAGAATGGAAGCAGTAAAAAGAGATAATACTGGAATAATTAAAAACAAGATCAAAACATTTTTTTCAAAACCCCAAAATCTAATTCTTTTAATTTTTGGGATACTACTGACACTAACAACCTTTATGCCAGTTATAGCCATAATAAGGGATACCTTTGTTATCCACCCTGGTACAATAGATGCCCATCTTACTGGGAAGAGCGTAGGTTTTACCACAGTCAACTATACAGACCTTTTTACTTCAAAGCTTGCAAAAACCAACCTTTGGAAGCCAATGAAAAATACTCTACTTTTGGCTGTCTATACCTGTATCGTTTCCATCCTCTATGGTGGTACTTTTGCTTTTTTAGTTACTAGAACTAATTTGCGTTTTAGGGGCTATTTAAGTTCAATTTTTATTTTTCCTTATATTATGCCTCAGTGGACCCTGGCTGTTGTTTGGTAAATCCTTTTTAACTCCCAGGTTGTAACTGGGACCTCCGATGGCCTATTAGCCTCACTTTTTGGTATTTATATGCCTAAGTGGTGGTGCCAGGGCCTCTTTCCTTCCTCCCTGGTTTTGGGGCTTCACTATGCTCCTTTTGCCTATATTTTAATAGGGGGGATTTTTAGAAATATGGATGCTAATCTTGAAGAGGCGGCAACCATACTTAATACGCCAAGATGGAAGACCATGTTTAAGATTACCCTGCCCATGATAAAGCCTGCCATACTATCAACTATACTATTGGTCTTTGGCTCTTCTATGGGTTCCTACCCAGTGCCCCACTATTTGGGCCTTACCACCCTGTCAACAAAGTATGTTTCTATGAATGCTAAGTACACAGGGGAGGCCTCAATTCTGGCCATCCTCATGATGGTATTTGGTGTAGCCATTATGTTTGCAAACCAGATGAGCCTAAAAAGCAGGAAGAACTATACAACTGTTACTGGTAAGTCGGGTCAGACCTCAAAGTTTGACCTGGGTAAATTTGGCAGGACCGCCATAGCAGTTTTACTTATAGTACTAACATTTTTTACTTCAATCTTTCTAATTATTTCCTTTGCTTTTGAAACCTTCCTGCCAAATCCAGGAGACTACTCCTTCCTCTATACTGGTAACACCTCAAATTTAACTACTAAGTGGTGGATTACTAGAGAGAACATAACCGAGCAGGGCATGTATGGTCAAAAGGGGATTCTCTATAACCCCACTATTTGAAATGGCCTTAAAGCTACAGTGCTAGTAGCTGTGGCAGCATCACTTATTGCAGGCACTATTGGTACCCTTATAGGCTACGCGGTTTCAAAAAATAGGAGAAGTAGGTATGCAAACTATGTAAACTCAGTTGCCTTTCTTCCTTATCTGATGCCTTCCATTGCTGTTGGGGCAGCCTTCTTTATTCTCTTTTCCAATGAGAGGATTAACTTATTTAATACCTATACCTTATTAATAATAGTAGGGGCTGTTAAGTATATTCCCTTTGCTTCTAGGAGTTCCCTAAACTCTATGCTCCAGCTTTCTGGAGAGATAGAAGAGTCGGCTATTATCCATGGCATACCCTGGTGGCAGAGGATGACAAAGATTATAATACCAATTCAAAAGTCCTCGATTATATCTGGATATTTATTGCCCTTTATGACCAGCCTTAGGGAGCTTTCCCTTTTTATGCTGCTTTGTACCCAGGGCTTTATTCTAGCTACAACCTTGGACTACTTTGATGAAATGGGACTCTATGCCTTTTCATCAGCTATTAACCTAATCTTGATTGTTCTGATTTTAATTTCAAATACCTTGACCAACCTCTTGACTGGAGCCAGTATTGATAAGGGAATAGGAGGAGAGTAGAATGCCTAAAATAACGCTTAAAAATGTAACTAAAAGATGGGGAAAGTTCTATGGGGTTGATAATCTGAGCCTTGAGATAGAAGATAATTCCTTTATTACCCTTTTAGGACCTTCGGCTGTGGCAAGACCACCATTCTAAGAATGATTGCAGGTCTTGAAACTCCTACAAAAGGCCAGATTAGTATTGGTGACAAGGTGGTCTTTGATAGTGAAAGAGGCATAAATGTTCCTCCCAACCAGAGGAGGGTTGGTTTTCTATTTCAAAACTATGCCCTTTGGCCCAATATGACAGTCTATGAGAACATAGCCTTTGGCCTCTCAAATATAAAAGAAGAGCTGCCTACCTATGACTATGACTATAGACATACAAGTAAGTTTATAGAGGCTCTCAGTAGACCTGAGGAACTGGTTAGTGCAATAAGAGAGTGTAGAGATAAAAAGGGCAAGATGGACCTTAAGAGGGCAGAGCTGGTCATTATAGATAAATATAATCTCTCCCTTCAAGCAGCAAAAACTCTATTTTCCATGGGGATCCATGATAAGGAGGACTACCTTAGCGCTGCCTTAAGTAAAAGGGAAGAACTGGAGAAAAAACTCAGCTCCATGAAGGAGAGCTATAAGAGTAAAAACCAGCTTGTTAATGAAAACTGGGCCATAACAGAAAATGGCCAGGTTAAGACTAGCCTTAGAAAGCTTACCAAAGAAGAGATTGACCTAACCGTGAGAAAGGTAGCTAGGACAGTTAAGATTGGTATGTTTATGGATAGGTACCCATCTGAGCTTTCTGGTGGCCAGCAGCAGAGGGTGGCCATAGCCAGAACCCTGGCCCCAGGTCCAGCAGTGCTCTTTATGGACAAGCCTCTTTCAAATCTGGATGCCAAGCTCAGGCTTGAGATGCGCTATGAGCTTCAAAGGCTCCATGTTGAAACTGGTTCAACCTTTGTCTATGTAACCCATGACCAGATGGAGGCCATGACCCTGGCCACAAAAATCTGTCTAATAGAAAATGCCAACCTCCAGCAGTACGATGGTCCCCTTGAGGTCTATGATAGGCCAGCCAATCTTTTTGTAGCTGACTTTGTTGGAAACCCCTCAATCAACTTTGTAGAAGTTAAGGCAGGTCAGGAGAATGGAGATATTAGGCTGAGTCTTCTAGGTGGCATTGAAGCTGGTTTTAAACCAACAGCTGATTTAAGCCTGGCTGAATGGTCAGAAAAAAGAGATAAAAAGCGCCAGGAAGATAAGGAAGCCCAGGCTGAGGCTGCCAAGGCCAAGGATCATGTTGAAAGAAGTAACAAGGTGGAGAAGTTTCTTTATGATATCCAAAGGGTTACTGAATATAGCTTTGGCCTTGAAGAAGATGAGCCCTTAAGTGATAGTGACTATGTCCTTGGCATAAGGCCAGAGATGATTGAGATTAGTGAATCTGGTTCCCTTGAAGGAATTATCTATGGGGTAATGCCCACAGGTATGGAGTCTACAATTAAGATTAGAATAGGGGACTTCCTTCTAACCGCTGTAATCTTTGGCAGCAGAATCTATGAAATCGGTTCCAAGGTAAACTTTGATATAAAGGGAGACAAGGTCCTTCTTTATGATAGAAGGTCTGGGGACTATGTTGCCTCGGGAAGCTTGGTCTTTTAAGAAAAAATCAAGGGGCCTCCTTATAGGGGGCCTCTTGTATTTTAGGATAACTTTTAACTAGTTAAATTTCTAAAAACCTTAGTCAAAATTTAGGTGCAAAATTTGGTGAGATATTTTGAGAATAGCTAGTTAAATTATTTGCATCTTAAGATTATTTATGCTATTATGGTTAAGGTCACCAGGGACCCTTAAATGTGCCGGTGATAGAAAAGATGGTCCATTAGCTTAGTCGGTAGAGCACCTGACTCTTAATCAGGGGGTCCCGCGTTCGAGTCGCGGATGGATCACCAAAAGGTGGCATAGCCAAGTGGTAAGGCCAAGGTCTGCAAAACCTTTATTCCCCAGTTCAAATCTGGGTGCCACCTCCATTAACCTTCCTAAGGGGAGGTTTTTTTTCTTTCTATTCAATGATTCTATTCAATGATTTTCACTTTTTTATGTAATTTTCTTGCTCCCTATTTGTTTTATTTCATATTCATAAATATATTTTGTGTCTTATTATCCACGGGTGTATACTTAAAGAAATAGCCAGATTGCTTCATATAGAAAGGAGGTTCTATGCATAGAGAATTTATCTATCTACTGGTCCTACTCTTTGTAATTCTAATCAGTTTTATTTTACTTAAAAGGCCCATCTACGAGTCTATGTTTACAGGCTTTCTTGTTATGGTTTTCCTACTTGATAAAAAGGAAAAGCTTTTCTACTACCTAATAAAACCCTCTACTAATACACTCTTCTATGCTATAGTTGCCTTCTTGTCTTTAGCCTTTATCCTAACAAAAACCCAGGTTGTAAGGGCAATAATAGATATGCTCCTAGCCCTGGTGGGGAGGTTTCCCGGTGGGGCTGGCTATGTAGCCCTCTTTTCCTCTACCTTTATGGCTGCTTTATCTGGTTCAGGTCCAGGCAATGTGGCAGCTACTGGGGTTTTTACAATTCCTACAATGATAGAGTCTGGCTTTCCAAGAGCACTAGCTGCTACAGTTGAGATGTCTGCTTCTTCCCTGGGATCTATGATTCCTCCATCGGGAACTATAATTTTGGCCTTTGGAATCCTTGATAGCCTCTACCCTGGAACCTACAGCCTGTCTAGCTTTTGGTTAATGGTCTGGGCAGTGGGGCTATGGTTTATTCTTCAAAGACTAATTACTCTTTTTTTCCTCTGTAAGAAATATAAGGTTAGGCCTGTGAACAAGGAGAAAATCCCCAGTCTTAAAAAGGTTTTAAGAAATGACTGGAAGGCTCTTATACTACCCCTGCTTATCTTTTTACCCTTGTATTTGGACTTTAGTTTAGAAGACCAAATAGTAGCAAGGCTAGGGGAGGCAGGTGCCAGTGCATTTTCTGATTCTATTATCCTCTTTACTCCAGGCCTGGCCGCCCTCTACGCACTAGCTATTAGCTGGAAAAAGTTAAAAGCAGATAGGATTAGGCTGGTTGGAATTTTTACCGAGGCAGTGGAGACCATTGTACCTGTAGCAGCAACTATCTATTTTGCCTATAGCATCTCCTACCTTTTTGGAGATATAGATATGGGGGGAACGCTTAAGTTATATGTAGAGAGTTTAAATATGACTAAACTCCAACTAGCCCTTCTTCTACCTATTTTTTTAACCTTCCTAGGGATGATCCTTCCTGGCTCATCTATAGTGGCGATTTTTGGAGGAGCAGTAATAGCTTCTCTTGCTGCTATTGGCATAGATCCCTTTATAACTGCAGCTGTTCTACCGGCTCTAACAGGTTCTCTTGCAGGAATGACACCGCCCCTTGCTATTGCCATGTATACTGCCATGGGAATAGCAGGCTCAGGTATGAAGGAGACTTCTAAGCTAGCCACTGTTTGGGTTATCCTCCATCTTCTTGTGGCCATCCTGATCTTGCTTTCTATTCTACCTATACTTAAGGTTTAAAGTTAAGCTTTATACATATTCCCGTTAATATCTATCCTACTTTCTTAAATCAATTAAGCATGTGTTATACTTTTAGTTACAACAAAATTTATTTGATAAGGAGGTATGGATGGGTTTACCTAAAGAATTACTTTATTTGTTTGCGCTACTTCTTGTGATTGTTATTTCCTTTGTCTTTTTTAAGAGGCCTATTTATGAGTCAATGTTCACTGGCTATGTGGCCATGGTTCTAATCTTAAAAAGATACGATGTATTTTTTACATATCTATTAAAACCCTCAACCAATACACTTTTTTATGCAATTGTAGCCTTTTTGGCTTTAGCCTATGTTTTTTCAAAGACCGATGTGGTCCAGGCTATTATTGACTTTCTGCTTGCCCTGGTGGGCAGTTTTCGCGGAGGAGCAGGCTATGTAGCCCTCTTTTCCTCTACCTTTATGGCGGCTTTATCTGGGACTGGACCTGGTAATGTGGCAGCTACTGGTGTCTTTACTATTCCAGCCATGATCTCAACAAAATTTCCCAGGCATCTGGCGGCAACTGTGGAGATGTCTGCTTCATCACTGGGGCCCATGATTCCGCCTTCTGGAACCATCCTTCTGGCCTTTGGGGTTTTAGAGACTCTTTATCCAGGTAGCTACTCCCTTTCTGCCTTTTGGATGGCAGTTTGGGGGATAGGTCTATGGTTTATTCTTCAAAGACTTATAACCCTATATCTACTCTGCATAAAATATAAAGTAGAACCAGTCGCTACAGAGGAGATACCTGAATTAAAGAAGGTAATTAAAGAGGACTGGCAGGCGCTAATCCTTCCTCTTATAATCTTTATTCCACTATTTCTTGACTTTAAGCTTTCAGATGGGTTTTTTACTAGAAGACTAGGTCAGGCAGGGGCCAGTGCTCTTTCAAGCTCTGTTATCCTTTTTACTCCAGGGGTGGCGGCCCTCTATGCTCTTTTTATTAGCAGGAATAGGATTGGGGGACTAGGAGCTGGTAACCTAATTAAGCTTTTTAAGGAGGGCATTAGTCAGATTATCCCTGTGGCGGCTACTGTTTACTTTGCCTACTCAATCTCCTACCTTTATGGGGATGTAGACATGGGAGGGAGCCTGGCAACTTTTGTCGAAGGCCTTAGTATGACTAAATTCCAGTTAGCAGTCTTTTTTCCTGTCTTTACTACCTTTCTTGGTATGATTCTGCCGGGCTCTAGCCAGATTGCTATTTTTGGGGTGGGCATAGTGGGTTCACTTGCAGCCTTTGGGGTCAATCCCCTCTTAGCTGCAGCGCTACTACCTGCCATAACAGGGGCTCTTGAGGGGGTGACCCCACCTCTAGCCCTGGCCATGTACGCGGCTATGGGAATAGCAGGTTCTGGAATGAAAGAAACCTCACTTTTAGCTATGGTCTGGGTCCTTAGTCATCTTGCAGTAGCTATAGTAATTCTGGCTGGCTTTTTACCAGTACTATTTATTTAGGAGGCTCCAATGGAAAAAATACTTGAACTACTCAGAAGGGTCTTTTCCCTTTTCATCCTCCTGTCTCTACTAGGAGGGAGCCTGGTCTTTCTGCTTTTTGTAATTGCCCTTATACTAGGGGGAGATAGGGGGGGATTCCTGGCAGTTTTTGCTGCCAAGACCTTTATGCCTTATTTTATTAGACTGGCAGCTCTTGCCATGGTGGTTGGGCTTATAGTTATATATGTCAGCGGGAAGCATCTGCTTTCCCTTAGTGATGAGTAGGGTCTTAGATCCTACTTTTCTTTATTTCTCAAATTCTACTTTTCCTTACTTTCTCAAATCCTACTTTTCCTTCACTTTCTTGATTTGGGGATTAAATTGGGTTATATTAGAGCTGTTATGAAAGGTCTTCACCTAGATAAAAAGGAGTCCTAGTGAAGGAAAAACTATTTGGTTTTGGTCTGATACTTATGCTCTTTATAGGGCTGATTTATACCTGGTCAATCTTTACAGCTCCCTTGGAGCTTGCTTTTGACTGGACCAGGAGTCATAGATCTGCTAGCTTTTATATAAGTATGTTTTCATTTTGCCTGGGGGCTCTAGCCTGTGGCTATTTATTAAACTACCAGCCTCTTAGTAGGGTCCTGGTAGTTTTCGGTTTTCTTTTTTTTATTATCTTTTACTGGGCTTTAATAATCACTAAAATTCACGAACTTTATTTATCCTTTGGCCTCATATATGGCTATGGGCCTAGGCAGCCTTCTATTTGGCAGCCTAACTGGGATGATGATTGGCTGGCTAGGCATGGCTCAGAGTTTTAAGCTCCTAGCCCTAGTGGTTTTTGCTGTCTTTATAATACTTTCACGGTTTATGGTTCTGCCAGAAAATAAGGAGTATTTATCGATAGATAATGAAGTTATGATAAGAAGCAAATGCTTAGGACCAGGGACTTCTGGCTGATTTTTATATATCTATTAGTGGTTTGTCCTAAGTTTCAAGGCCTTTTTTGTGGCCCTGAGGCAAGGCTCTTGCAGGACTACTTTTACTGGGAAATGGACTAGGTAGACTGGTTATTGGATGGGTTTCTGATAGTTTTACTGGTAGTTGGGCAATTCCACTTAGATTATTTGTTTACCTAGTGGCAGGATTTTTACTTAAGCTATCTGCTGGTTCTTAGCGGTCTTGGCCTTTCTTTTATGAAAAATATGAGGATAGTCACTATGCAAAAATCTTTTGGCTGTGTTACTGGTTCTAATTCCAGCTTCTCTTATTAGACTTAGACTGTTATGTTTATTAAGCTAGAGGCTCCTATGAACTACTTTTTACTTTATTATGGGCTGGGGATTTTATCTAGTATACCTGCACTTTTACTAAGACAGTAATTTGAGATAATAGAAATTTGAAATGAGGAGGAAGGATGGTAATTAAAAATTTTGATGAGCTTTTAGAGAGGCTCAGGGGCCAGGCCAGTGTTAGAAGGGTTGCCCTGGTTGCAGCCGAGGACATCCATGCACTGGAGGCTCTAATAGATGCTAATAAGGAGGGCCTGGTTGAGCCTCTTCTTATAGGTGATGAAAAAAGGATTAGGGAGCTGCTTTTAGAACTAAATTGTGATGCCAGCTTTGAAATCCTTGATGAAAAAGTACCAGAGGAGGCTGCTAAAATGGCAGTGGAGCTAGCCAGGGAGGGCAGGGTTGACTTTTTAATGAAGGGTGCCATAGAGACCTCTGGGCTACTAAGGGCCGTAGTTGATAAGGAGAAGGGCCTTGGTCAGGGTAGACTAATGAGTCATTTTGTTATGATGGAGATTCCCTCCTATCACAAGCTTTTTGTCACTACTGATGGGGGCATGGTCATGTATCCGGGTCTTGTGGAGAAAAAAGAAATCCTTCTTAATGCCCTTGATACTCTTTGGGCCATGGGTTATAAGGAGCCAAAGGTTGCAGTTCTTGCAGCTGTTGAGAAGCTAAACCCAAAAATGCCTGAGACAGTTGACGCTGCAGCTTTGAAGGAGATGTACTTAAAAGGGGAAATTAAGGATTGTATAATTGAAGGCCCTATCTCCTATGACCTTGCCATGAATAGGGAGTCAAGTGAGATTAAGGGCTATTCCTCTCCTGTTGCAGGGGACCCGGACCTGCTTCTTGTCCCAAATATAGCTGTTGGAAATATTATGAGTAAGGCGCTAATCTATTCTGCCGGGGGCAAAATGGCAGGGATTGTTGTTGGGGCCAAGGTACCTATTGTTCTTACTTCTAGGGGCTCAAGTGCTGAGGAGAAGTTCCTTTCTTTGGCCCTGGCTGCCCTGTCTTCAGAAAGGAGCTAGCATGTACAAAATTCTTGCAATTAACCCTGGTTCCACCTCTACTAAGATTGCAGTCTATGAGGAGGAGAGGGAGGTCTTTAGCCTGAGCCTGGAGCACTCTAGTGGAGAGCTGGCCCAGTATGAGTCAGTGCTAGATGAGTTTTCCATGCGTAAGGAGGCTGTTTTAAGGGCCCTTATGGATCATGGGGTAGCACCTGAGGACCTCTCTATTATTGTTGGTAGGGGAGGGCCAGTTGCTCCCTTAAAGTCTGGGGCCTACCTGGTTGATGAGGTCCTAGCCCATAAACTAAAAACCAATCCTCTTATCTACCATGCCTCCCTTCTTGGTGGCCTTATTGGTTATGAGCTGGCCCAGGAGCTTGGGATAGAGGCTTTAATCTATGATGCTGTTTCTACAGATGAGTTTTCTGATATAGCTAGACTTTCAGGCCTAAAGGAAATTCCTAGAGTGAGTCTCCTCCACACTCTAAACATGAGGGCCTCGGCCTTAAGATATGCCAGGAGTCTAGGTAGGCCCTATGAGGAGCTTAATTTAATAGTTGCCCATCTTGGTGGGGGCCTTAGTGTAGGGCTACAATCAAAGGGCAGGATGATTGATGGGGTTACCGATGAAGAAGGACCCTTTTCTCCTGAGAGGGCAGGCAGACTGCCTAGCACTGGTTTTTTAAACTACTGCTATGAGCATGACAAGGCTTTTGTTGCTAAAAAGATTAGAGGTCAGGGGGGCCTTGTCTCCTATCTTGGCACTTCGGATGCTAGGGAGGTTGATAGGAGGGCTCTTGAAGGAGACCATGAAGCTAACCTGGTTTTTGAGGCCATGGCCTACCAGGTGGCTAAAGCCATAGGAGAGCTGGCTACAGTTGTGGATGGTGTGGTTGATGGGATTATCCTAACTGGGGGCATGGCTTATAATGAGAGGTTTACTGGCTGGATTAAAAGGAGGGTTTCTTTTATAGCTAATGTTATAATAATAGCAGGAGAGAATGAACTGGAGTCTCTGGCCCTGGGTGGGCTTAGAGTCTTAAGAGGAGAGGAAGAGGTTAATAGATATGAAGACTAGGAGGTTTTTATGAGAAAGCTACTAACTGGCAATGAGGCTATTGCCAGAGGGGCCTATGAAGCCGGAGTTCTTATGGCGGCAGCCTATCCTGGGACTCCTTCTACTGAGATTATGGAGAACCTGTCTCAGTATGAAGAAGTTCTGTGCGAGTGGTCTACTAATGAGAAGGTAGCCCTTGAGGTGGCTGCGGGAGCATCTATTGCTGGGGCTAGGTCCCTTGTGTCTATGAAGCATGTTGGGCTTAATGTTGCAGCTGACCCCCTTTTTACCATAGCCTACGAAGGGGTAAATGGAGGGCTAGTGGTAGTTACTGCCGATGAGCCTGGTATGCACTCCTCCCAAAATGAGCAGGATAATAGGCTCTATGCTCCCCATGCAAAGGTGGCCCTGGTTGAGCCTTCTGATAGCCAGGAGTGTAAGGACTTTATTAAGGAGGCCTTTAGAGTTTCTGAGGAGTTTGATACAGTAGTTCTTTTTAGAGTAACAACCAGGGTCTGCCACTCAAAGAGCCTGGTGGAACTAGTGGATAGGCAGGAAGTTGGAGTAAGGGACTATAGAAAGGACCCTACTAAGTACATAATGGTTCCTGCAAATTCTAAAAGGAAACATATAGAGATGGAGGAGGAGAGGATCCCTAGACTTAGGGACTACTCCAATAAGAGTCCTCTTAATAGGATAGAGTGGAATGATGATAGGAAGGTGGGAGTTATTACTAATGGCATGGCCTACCTAAATGCTAGAGAAGCTTTAGGGGATAGGGTCTCCTACTTAAAGATTGGTTTTTCCTGGCCTCTACCAGATGAGCTGATTAGAGAGTTTGCAGCTGGGGTTGATAAGCTCTATGTGATTGAAGAAAACGAGCCTCATATGGAACAGTTCATTAAAGCTATGGGGATAGAGTGTACTGGTAAAGAGCTCTTTTCACCCTGTGGTGAGATTAGCCCTGACATTATAAGAGAGAAGCTGCTTGGTGAGACAAAGACTGATCTATATAGTCTTGATACTGTGGTTCCTTCAAGGCCTCCTGCCCTTTGTGCAGGCTGCCCTCATAGGGGGATCTTCTACGCCCTTAGTAAGCATAAGAATAAGATAAATGTTATTAATGACATTGGCTGCTATACCCTGGGAGCCAGTGCCCCTCTAGGTATGGGAGACGTTGTAATATGCATGGGAGCTGGTATTACTGCAGCAGTTGGCTTTAATAAGGCTAATAAACTGGCTGGCAGGGATAAGAAGGTCTTTGGCTTTGTTGGAGATTCTACCTTCTTCCACTCTGGTATCACAGGGCTTATAGATGCGGTCTATAATAAGTCAGATATTGCCATGGTTATCCTTGATAATAGGACCACAGCCATGACTGGTCACCAGGATAATCCGGGTACTGGAAAGAGTGTAATAGGTGAAGATGCACCTGAAGTTGATATAGTTGCAGTGGTAAGGGCTGTGGGAATAAGGGAAGAAAACCTTAGGGTAATTGACCCCTATGACATGGAGGCTAATAAGGAGGCTGTAGCTGCCGCTCTTAAGGCCACTGAGCCCTTTGTTATTATTACTAAGCAGCCCTGTGCTCTAATTAAGGATGTTCAGCTTGCGAGAAGAGACCTTCGTTGCCAGGTCAACCAGGACCTATGTAGGAAGTGTAAGACCTGTCTAAGGATAGGCTGCCCTGCTATTTCCATGGTGGGAAATATAGTCTCTATTGATGAGAGCCAGTGTAATGGCTGCCAGGTCTGTCTTCAGGTCTGTCCCTTCTCTGCTATAGAGTTTTTTGGTAAGGAGGTTACTAATGACTAAATCACTTCTACTTGTAGGTGTGGGGGGCCAGGGTACCATCCTAGTCTCAAAAATCCTCTCAGAAGGACTGCTAGAAGCAGGTTATGATGTAAAGATGAGTGAGATCCACGGCATGTCCCAAAGAGGAGGCTCAGTAACTACTCAAATTAAGTTTGGGGAGAAGGTCTACACCTCTTCAATTGCCGAGGGAGAGGCTGATGTACTGGTGGCCTTTGAAAAGGTTGAGGCAGCTAGATATCTGCCTCTTCTAAAAAAGACTGGAGCCCTGGTTGTAAATGATGAGGAGATCTATCCTCTACCTGTTCTTTCTGGCCTAGAAGAGTATCCCTTTGATGTAATGGAGGAGCTTAAAGAAAAGGTGGGAAGGATTAAAGTCCTTAAAGCCTCTGAGATGGCCAAGGAACTAGGGGAGCCTAGGAGCCAAAACATAATCATGCTGGGAGCCCTTATAAAGGCCCTAGAGCTTGAGGAAATAGACTGGGTGGAGCTAATCAAGAGGTTCCTGCCTCAGCGCTTTCATGAAGTAAATATAGAGGCCTTTAACCGGGGCCTGAACCTATAAACTTAAACTAAGGGGCTTCTAGTGAGTCCCTTTTTTAGTCAAGACAAAAAAATAAAAATATTTTTAAAAGATAGTGCAGTTATCAAGTAAATTTACCCTCCGAATAATTATTACTAATATTTAACTAACTTTTCAATTGTAATTTTAAAAATACCCTTTATAATGTTCACATACAGTAAATGGGCCAAGAATTGCTTTGACTTTATAAATCTAAAGCCCAATTATCAAAAAGAAAGGATGATAACACGATAAAACTATAGAAGAAAGATCTCCTTACTAGTTTTAGGTGCTATCTATAAAAGTGATTAGTGAAGCATTATGAAAAGA
>LFTD01000003.1 GCA_001512625.1 Clostridiales bacterium DTU036
AGATATGAGCTCTACTAATTATTAAATTTGGGAGTCAGTTTACTTTTGACACCCTAACCAATATTTCTAGTCTAAACCTTAACAAAGGCCTAAAATACACAGGATTTACCCCTATTTACCTACCTAGATGTAATAAAATAGTTTAGCAGCATAAAAACCTCTTAGCCTTCCTTTAAAACCCAGCCTTACAATATGGTAATATACAATTTATTACATGAAAAAAGCCCCCACAAAGAGGGCTATAAGAATACTAAACATCAAAGGTCTTTTTATATTCTTCTTGGAATTTCGCCAATATTTTCTTTTCCATTCTAGATATGGTCATCTGTGAAACCGAAAGCTCTTCAGCTACAACAATCTGGGTCTTTTCTTCAAAAAACCTATCCTTTATAATTTTTTGTTCCATAGGAGTAAGTTTTTCTAAGATAAATTTAATAAAGTCATTATTGTTTATAGCCTCAAAGTTTTTATCCTCCTGGCCCACTATGTCCATAAGCCTTACATCCTTGTCCTCGCCACCAGCATCTAACTCTATATCAAGACTTCTTGGTGTATAAACCTTAGAAGCCTCCATAGCCTCTATAACATCCTCATCAGTTACTGACAAGTATTCTGCTATATCACTGATGGTGGGTGGTCCCCCTAAATCCTTATAGAGACGGTCTCTGGCCTGGGTAACCTTTTTAGAAAGTTCCTGGATCCGCCTAGGCACTCTAATAGTCCAGCCCTTATCTCTAAAGTGTTTTTTTATTTCACCTACAATGGTGGGGGTAGCAAAGCTTGAGAACTCAAATCCCTTATCAACATCAAAGCGCTGGACAGCATAGAGAAGACCTAGAGAGGCTACCTGATAGATATCTTCATGCTCAATGCCCTTGTTAATATATTTTTTGCTAAGAATATCAACAATATACATATGGCGCTCAAATAGCTCGTCTCTCATCTCATTATTGCTGGGGTTTTCTTTATATAGGCGAAATAACTCTTTAGTTTCTACGTCCTTATATGACATATTTCACCTACACTATCTTCTTTTTATCATTCGAATGGTTGTTCCCTTTTCTTCTTCAGATTCCACAACCAGTTCATCCATTATGGAATCAATTATATACAGGCCAAGTCCTGAGCCTGCATACTCCTCGGGGGTAGGATTCTGAATTTCTCTAGGGACAAAGCCCCTACCTTTATCCGATACACTGATTTTCATCAGCTCATCATTTACTTCTATAACAATATCTATGCTCTCAGACCCTCTGCCATGGAGGACCACATTATTACAGGCTTCACCTACGGCTAATCTAATATCCTCAATTTTTTCTATATCATAGCCATGAATACCCGCAACGGAAGTAGCCGCCAACCTAGCCGATATAACATATTCCTTTTTATTGGGTATATTGATTTTAAAAACTTCCATCTCTCCTCCTTCACCTATGGGGCTAATACCCATATGGCGAAAAGTTATTCTTCCCTAATCCTAATAACCTTGTCAAGGCCAGTGATTCGAAAGAGTTTGAGAATACTATCCTGGGGCTTGGCTAGGACTAGTTCTAAGTCTTGCTGCTTGAGTTTTTTAACTATACCTATAAGCATGCCTAGTCCAGTAGAATCAATATAATCAAGCTCCTCGGCATTAATAATCATACTCTTTTGCTTTTCTTCTAGGATAGACTCTAGCTTTTCTTTTACTTCAGTAGAAGTATTAATATCTACCTCTCCAATTATCTTAACTTCCCAGCGATCACTTCGTTCGGAAAAAAGGTATCTAATCTTTACTGCCATCTTCTTCATCCTCCTCAATATCCACAGCCTTTGCAAAGGCCACCACTTCAACATCCTCTTCAAAGCGCATTATACTAACGCCTGAAGTGTTCCTACCCATCTTAGAAATATCACTTACTCTAATCCTTATCATAGTTCCCACTGAACTTATTAGGAAAATCTCATCATCACTACTTGCTAAGGTTGATGCAACCACATCTCCTGTTTTTTCGGTAAGTCTATAGTTAATCATACCCTTACCTCCCCTGCCCTGGCTTCTGTAATTTTTTATATCGGTTAATTTGCCAAAGCCCTTAGAAGTAATGGTCAGTACATCACCCTGATTATCTGCTACAACATCCACGCTAACTACTTCATCATCTTCTTGAAGTTCAATGGATTTAACTCCTCTAGTATTTCTGGATAGAACCCTCATTTCTGAAGATGGGAACCTAATGGCCTTGCCCTTTCTAGTGGCCACAAAGATATCCGAATCATCCTCAATTATCTTGACATGAATAACCTCATCACCTTCATCTAGGCGGATTACCTTAATCCCTCCCTGGCGATTGGATTCAAGATCACTAAGAAGCATCTTATTAATGACCCCCTTCTTAGTAGCGAGGACAAGCCTTCTCTCATCCATCTCACCAACTGGAATAATAGAGGTTACCTTTTCTCCTTTATCAAGTTGAAGTAGGTTTATTATAGGCGTTCCTCTGGACTGCCTTGAAGATTCTGGTATCCTGTAGGCCTTGAGCCTATAGAGCCTTCCAAGGTTAGTAAAATACATAAGGTCGCTATGAGTTGAGGTAGTAAAGATATCATAGATAATGTCCTCATCCCTGGTGGTAAGTCCTATTATACCCTTACCTCCCCTATTTTGTGACTGGTAGACATCCTGGGCTACTCTTTTTACATATCCTCTTTGAGTCAGGGTTATCACCATCTCCCTTTCCTCAATCAGATCCTCATCCTCAAGTTCTTCATAGCTATGCTCTATGGTTGTTCTTCTCTCATCACTATATTTATTTTTAATTTCAATCAGGCTATCCTTAATGATACCCATAAGAAGGTCTTCATTTCCTAAAACTTCTAAATAATAGGCAATATTCTTTTTAAGTCCCTGATACTCATCATTAATCTTTTCATACTCTAGGCCCTGAAGTCTTCTTAGTTGCATACTAAGGATGTTATTGGCCTGAATTTCTGTAAACTCAAACCTCTCCATAAGCTTTTCTCTTGCATTATCATAAGAAGACCTGATTATTTTAATTATCTCATCTATGTTTTGGAGGGCAATAAGTAGACCCTCTAAGATATGGGCCCTATCCCTAGCCTTTCTAAGGTCAAACTCAATTCTTCTGGTCTCAACATCCTTTTGGTGGAGGATGTATTTTTCTATCATTTCTTTTAGGTTAAAGACCTTAGGCATGCCCCCATCTAGGGCAATAAAAATCATGGAGAAAACCGACTCTAGAGTCGAATTCTTATAAAGCTGATTAAGGATTATATTTGGATTGGCATCCCTTCTAATTTCAAGGATAATCCTAATACCGTGGCGGCTGGATTCATCCCTCATTTCAGTAATGCCATCTATTTTTTTACTTTTTACCAGGTCAGCAATACTTTCTAAAAGCTTGGTCTTATTGACCATATAGGGAATTTCAGTAACTACAATCCTATACCTATTATTGCCAAACTCCTCAATACCAGCCTTGGAGCGAATTCTAACTCTACCATGGCCTGTCCTATAGGCATTTTTCATGGACTCCTTGCCCATAATAGTAGCACCTGTAGGAAAGTCTGGTCCCTCAATTATTTCAAGTAAATCCTCTACATAACAGTCTGGATTATCAATTGTATGAACAGTAGCATCAATCACCTCACCAAGATTATGGGGAGGAATTGAGGTAGTCATACCAACAGCAATTCCTGTTGAACCATTTACCAGAAGATTTGGAAATCTTGCAGGTAAAACCCAGGGCTGGACAAGACTTTCATCATAGTTTGGATAAAAATCAACAGTTTCCTTATCAAGGTCTCTTAGAAGCTCATCACTAATAGCAGATAGTCTAGCTTCTGTGTAACGCATGGCGGCAGCCCCATCACCATCAATGGATCCAAAGTTTCCCTGGCCCTCTACAAGCATATATCTGGTAGAAAAATCCTGGGCTAGGCGGACCATGGCATTATAGATAGCCGAGTCCCCATGGGGGTGGTACTTACCCATAACGTCCCCAACAATCCTAGCTGATTTTTTAAAGGACTTGTCGTGGGTATATTTTTGTTCATACATAGAGTAAAGTATTCTTCTATGAACTGGCTTAAGCCCATCCCTTACATCAGGCAGGGCCCTAGAAACAATAACACTCATGGAATAGTCTATATAGGACTTTTCCATCTCCCTACTTATATCTCTTTCAATTATATTTTTATTCAATGTATTTCTCCTAGACATCAAGATTTATTACGCCCTCGGCGTGTTCTTGAATAAACTGCCTACGGGGTTCTACCTGATCCCCCATTAATGTAGTAAAGACCTGGTCAGCTTCTATTGCATCCTCAATTTTTACTCTTATAAAAATCCTATTCTCTGGATCCATGGTTGTAGTCCAAAGCTGCTCTGCGTTCATCTCCCCTAGACCTTTGTAGCGCTGGATTTGACTCCCTGCTCCCATTTTATCCAGGAGCTCTTGAAGCTCATCATCAGTATAGGCATACTCCATTTTTTTACCGCTCTTTACTGAATATAAAGGTGGTTGGGCCAGGTAAATATGCCCATTTTCTATAAGTGGAGTTAGATACCTATAGAAGAAGGTCAGAAGTAAAGTCCTAATATGGGCTCCATCCACATCGGCATCTGTCATAATAACAATCTTATGGTATCTAAGTTTTTCTAAATCAAACTCATCACCTATTCCCACACCAAAGGCTGTAACCATATCCCTTATTTCTTTAGAAGACAAAGCTCTAGAAAAATTAGCCTTTTCCACATTTAAAATCTTTCCTCTTAGTGGAAGAATGGCTTGATGCCTTCTATCCCTTCCTAGTTTTGCAGTTCCTCCTGCTGAGTCCCCTTCTACTAGGAAGATCTCACTAAGGGTTGGATCTTTTTCTTCGCAGTCAAAAAGCTTTCCTGGTAGAGAAAAGCCATCTAAAAGCCCCTTTCTTCTAGTCAGGTCCCTAGCCTTTCTTGCGGCTATTCTGGCCTTGGATGACTGGATACATTTTTCCATAATCATCCTGGCTTCCTGGGGCTCTTCCATAAGAAAGTTACTTAAAATTTCCGATGAAACCGAATCTGCAATTCCTCTTATTTCACTGTTTCCAAGTTTTGTCTTGGTTTGCCCTTCAAACTGGGGCTGGGGAACCTTAACTGAAATAATAGCAGTTAGTCCTTCTCTCACATCCTCTCCTTGAAGATTTTCTTCACTCTCTTTTATATAATTATTCTTTCTTCCATACTCATTAATAACCCTGGTTAAAGCGGCTCTAAAACCAGAAAGGTGGGTCCCCCCCTCCTGTGTATTAATGTTATTGGCAAAGGTATGAATATTTTCGTTATAGCTATCACTGTATTGCAGAGCCAGTTCCACCACCACTCCATCTTTTAAGTGTTCTCCATAAATTACTTTTTCATGGAGGGCAGTCTTATTTTTATTTATATACCTTACAAACTCAGCAATTCCACCTTCATAATGAAAACTATGTTTTTTCTCATTATAAAGGTCAGTAAAATTAATCCTTATGCCCTTGTTTAAAAAAGACATCTCCCTAAATCTGTTTTCTAGGATTTTGTGGTCATATTCAAGGGTGTCAAATATCCCTTCATCGGGCCAAAAAATAGTTCTGGTCCCTTCCTTGTCAGTCTCTCCCACAACCTCTAGGGGTCTAATTGTCTTTCCCCGGGAAAATTCTACAGAGTGTACCTTATTTTCCCTGTAAACCTCCACCACCATTTTGGTAGAAAGGGCGTTTACTACTGCTGCTCCAACTCCGTGGAGGCCCCCTGAAACCTTATATTCTTCATTATCAAATTTTCCACCAGCATGGAGAACTGTATGAATAACCTCTACAGCAGAAATTCCCTGCTGAGGATGAATATCTGTAGGCATCCCCCTACCATTGTCTATAACCTCCACACTTAGGTCCTTGTTTATAGTTATATCTATCTGGTCAGCAAAGCCATTTATAGCCTCGTCTATACTATTGTCTACTATTTCATATATCAGGTGGTGAAGACCTCTTTGACCAGTTGAACCAATATACATTCCTGGCCTGGTCCTTACGGGCTCAAGGCCCTCTAACACCTGAATCTTATCTGCTGAATAGTTACCATTCATATTTTTCTTCCCTCCTCAATGGTGGTTATTTTATAGTTACTTAGTTTGGATAAATCCAAGCCATCAAGGTCAGTTCCTGTTAGAATAACCTGATGATTTCTAAGAAGATCAAGTATTTGGTGGCGTCTAAATCTATCGAGTTCGCTAAAAACATCATCTAGTAATATTATTGGCTTCTTATCTAACATTTCTTCTATAAAAGGAAGAAGCCCAAAGAAGATACTTAGTGAGGCTATTCTTACCTGACCCTGACTTGCAAACCTTCTTGCATCTCTGCCATTAATAACTATAAGCATATCATCGGCCTGGGGTCCAAAGGTTGTATAACCAAGGGACAAATCTTTTTTCCTATCTTCTTTATAGCTGCTTCTTAAATCCTCTATACCTACTATATTACTCTTATAGATAAGCTCAAGTTTTTCCCTTCCTCCCGATATAAAACCGTGAATTTCACCGCTTTTTTCAGAAAGTCTTGATACAAATTCCTTCCTTGTTTCATAAAGCCTAAGTCCATAATGGGCCATCTTCTCCTCATAGACATCCATTTCTATGGGATCAAAGTTTTCCTTTAGAAGGATATTTCTTGATTTTAAAAGCCTTTGATACTGAATTAAATCGTGAAAATAGCCTGGACTTACTAAGGATATCTCCCTATCAAAGAAACTCCTCCTATAACTAGGACCTTCTCTTATCATGTTAAGGTGTTCTGGAGAAAATAAAACCATGGGAAATCTTCCAAAAAGTTCACTCCTTCTTTCTATCTTTAGATTATTTACTTCTAGAAGGGGTTTTTTATCCCTATGAGTATAGACAAAATCATAGGTCCTATCTTCCTGGACGAATTTAAGCTCAACTCTAAAAGGAAGCTTTCTTTCATAAAAAGCTTCTCTAGTAGTTCTTCCACGAAAAGTCTTGCCCATACAGGCAAGATAGATGGCTTCTAATAAATTTGTCTTACCCTGGGCATTATCTCCCAGGATAAATTCAAGATCAGAGTCAAAATAAAACTCTTCTTCTTTATAATTCCTATAATTAATTAAATGGGCTTGGGTTAACTTCATGAATTCTCCTGGGTCTATTTTAGCATATTTTAGGAGTTTTTTCAAATTATATGGGGGGATACTATAAATAAAAATAAGGCTCTTAAAAGCCTTATTTATTCCTTATTTTGATATATCCCCTCTTAATCCTTTTCTTAAAGCAAGTTTTTTAGAGGATTTATTACTTTTTGTTTTTATTCAACCTTGATTCTAGTCCTTACTTCCTCTTCGGGAATATAGACCTCTACCAGGTCCCCTTTGTAGACCTTTTTACCCCTTTGATTAACAAGTTCTCTATTAATGCTAACATAGCCCTCTGTTATTAAATACTTAGCCATGCCCCCACTATCTACAATACTTGCTAGTTTTAGAAGCTGATCCAGTCTTATATGGTCTCCCTGAATACTTACTATCATTGAGCAGTCCTTACGGGAACAACATAGTATTCATAATCATCACTGTCTCTTTTTGTTATTTTTCCTGGCTTATGGGGTCCGCCAAGAGCAAAAACAAGAGAATCATCATCTAGGGCTCTTATGGCCCTTAATAAATAATTAGGATTAAAGCTTATTTTAATATTTTCTCCCTTATTATTTATAGCTACAGTCTCTTTTGCAAGGCCTAAAGTTGAATTATTGGATATATCAACTGACCTCTCTCCAAACTCGAAATTTACTATATAGCTTCTTGATCTATTGGCAAGTAGCGCTACCCTGTCTAAAGCCTGATAGAATTCTCTTGTTGGTATTTCTATTTCAGTATCAAAACCTGTATCAGTAACCCTCTCGTAGTTAATAAAGGAGCCTTCTAAGATTTTGGATATAATGGTGATACCATCAAAATAGAAGACCACATGGTTAGTACCTATTAATATATCCATACTCTCATCGCCGCTTGAAATGATTTTTTGAATCTCGTTTAGGTTTTTACCAGGAATTACAACAGAGCAGTCCTCTCCTTCTATAATATCAACAGTTTTTATAGCTATGGTAAAACCATCAACGGATACCATCTTCATGGTGTTTCCTTCTACTTGAACAAGGCTTCCTGTCAGTATAGGCCTAGTTTCGTCCTGACCAACAGCAAAGTTTGTCATCTTAACTAGTTCAGAAAAATCATCTTGTCTTATCTTAATTATTTTACCCTCATCTATTCTGGGAATCTGGGGATAATTTTCTTCATCCATTATTGATAGTCTATATTTACTTTGGTCACAAAGTATTTCCATACTATCTCCAGAGACCTCCATTGTAATAGATTGGTCAGGTAATTTTCTTATAATGTCATTAAAAAGAGAGGAGTCTAAAAGAACCTTTCCTTCTCTTTCTACAAAGGCAGGAACCTCCATAATTATAGAAAGGCTTAGGTCATGGCTCTTCATTATAAGATAATCCTTTTTAGCTTCTATATGTATGCCTTTAAGAATTTCCATTGTTGTTTTAAAATTTGTAGCCTTGCTTACTATAGTTAGTGCTGAAACAAGTTCTCTTTGATTAAGGGTAAACTTCATATCTCCTCCATATCTATAATATATCTTAGTAGTAGTAGGGGCTGTGGATATGTTGATAAGTGGATAAAGTGTTTAAATTCAGGGCAAACGTCCCTGGGAAAAGTCTGTGCATAAAAAACTAATAAGTTTGGCTTTTTCCACAAGTCACTTTATCCACTAAACAAGTCAGACTTATCAACAGATAGGTGTTGATTATTATAGGTCTTCTTTTATAGCCTCAATAAGTTCTCTAGTATTCTTATTTGTCTCCACTTCCTTAGTTATTTTATCACAAGAGTGAACCACAGTGGAATGGTCTCTTCCCCCAAAAATCTCACCTATTTTAGGTAGGGATAAGTCCGTCATCTCCCTAATTAAATACATAGCAATTTGTCTTGGGTAGGCTATTGATTTCATCCGCTTTGGTGAATCAAGTTCTTGCTCTGTTACTCCAAAGTGTCTACATACTACCTCTCTAATATAATTACTATCTATCTTTCTTGCTATAGTCTTATCGAGAATTTCCACCAAGGCCTCTTCACAAAGGGCTATATTAATAGGTTTATCAACAAGAGAGGAGTAGGCAACAACCCTGGTTAGGGCCCCTTCAAGTTCTCTTATATTGCTTTTAATGTTTTTTGCAATAAACTCATAGACATCCTCAGAAATATCCTTATTATCCCTTTCAGCTTTTTTCTTTAAGATAGCAACTCTTGTTTCATAATCAGGATCATTAATATCTGTTATAAGTCCCCACTCAAATCGGCTTCTTAGCCTTTCTTCCAGGGCTTTAATTTCTTTTGGTGGAGAATCAGAGCTTATAACTATCTGTTTATTGGCTTGGTGTAAATCATTAAAGGTATGGAAAAACTCAATCTGTGTCTGCTCTTTATCTGCAAGAAACTGGATATCATCAATTAATAGGACATCTACATTATTTCTATAATAATTACGAAACTCCTCACCCTTGCCTGATTTTATAGAGTTTATAAAGTCATTTGTAAAACGTTCAGAAGATATATACATTACTCTTTTAGATGGGTCTTTTTCCTTAATATAGTGGCCTATAGCCTGCATCAAATGGGTTTTTCCCAGACCAGAACCACCATATAAAAAGAGAGGATTGTAGGATTTTCCTGGCTCTTCAGCTACAGCAACGCAGGCAGCCTGGGCAAACATGTTACTGGCACCAACAACAAACTCATCAAAGGTGTAGCGGGGGTTTAGCTGCATGCCAGACTTAAGCCCTGGTTTTTCTTCAAGATTTGGTCTTGGCATTTCACTTATGTCTTGGCTGGTTACTACTGCAAAATTCTTTTGTTCACCTGTTAAATTAGAATAAATTTCTTGAAATTCTTGGGAATAATTCCTACGGTTAATAATATTGCCATTAAAAGAACTTGAGGCTAGTAAATAAATTGTATGCTCATCTTCATTTAAAACTTCTAGATTGCTAAACCAGGTGTTATAAGCCACGGTATCATAACGCAGCATTAACTCATTTTGAATTTTAGCCCATGCAACATTTGCTTGCATAAATACTCCTTTCCACAGCCTTATCAACAGTTAAAGGCCCTTAATTTTTTCAACAGTTTATCAACTTTTATTAGCTTAACCTATGGATAAAAGTTAGAAAATTAGCTTTTCAACAGGCTGTTGATTAATATTAAAAGATGGATTAATTGGATAAAACCAAGTAAACTGGGGATAAAGAAGGACTTATCCACAGACTTATCCACAAATTAACATCTCTTGGGATAAAACCAAGTTATAAATTACACTTATCAACATGTAGACATATACTAGCATGCAAAACCGATGCTTACAAGATAAAAAACACACTTATCCACAGATTATCTGGATTAAATATGGTGAAAGTGTAAACCAAGTAAAAAAGTGGAAAGTTATCCACACCAGATGTTGTGGAGAACAAATATTCTTCCACAAAAAAACAAAACATCTGTTCTGAAATTTAAGAAAAATAATACAAATGAGAATAAGTAAAAAAATGGAAGTTTATTTGTAGGGCCTATTTACCTTGAATTTAAGGGAAAAAACAAATTCAATTAACTTGGTGAAACTTCATCTTTAATAAAAATGAGAATAGAGGCATAAATAAGTTGATTTTTTAGTGATGTCTTGGATAAGGGGTTTTATTTTTGGCAAATAATGACGTTTAAAGGTTCTGATGAAAAAAACTAGGGCCTAAATAGGGTCCCATAAAATGAAATAATTCTTATATATAGGTTACCACTATATGTATAGCAATCAAAGACTAACTACACATGATGATGGGGACAGCCCTAATTTCAGCTCAAATCTAGGACTTTTATCGATTAAGTAAATAGAGGTAATTGCGATGTATAGAGGCTTTGAATTTAAAGGCCTAGGTGAGTTGTTAAA
>LFTD01000080.1 GCA_001512625.1 Clostridiales bacterium DTU036
GAGTGCGGCGAAGTGATAAGGTTTTTTATTAAGGAAGACACTGATAAAAAATGGGTAAAGCGGCCAGGCTCCCTGGGGAGCAAATAGCTATAGTTTTTTATTGGTAGACTAGGGCTGCAGGGCCCTTTTTTTCTTGAAATTCTTTCACAGGACTTGAATTAGTTAGGTACCTAAGTTATAATAGATAGGTACCTAACTATTCTTAAAGAAAGGATTATTATGAAAGAAGAAAAAAACATAAGTAACAGCCTATTTAGGCTGATGAGAAATCTAAGAAGAAGACCCAAGGAGGACAAGCACCTATCCAGGTCCTCCTTTATGGTACTAAGACTTCTTAGTAAAGAAGACGGCAGAAGTTCCAAGGAACTATCTCAAGATTTGGATATTAGGGCCTCCTCGCTATCCGAGGTACTAGCTCGTATGGAAGAAGAAGGGCTTGTTTCAAGAAGTAAAGACCCTGAAGATATGAGAGTTAGCAGGGTCTACCTGTCTGATGAAGGTAGGCAGCTCCTGGAAAGAAATAGACTGGAAAGATTAGAAAGTGAAAAAAGCCTGGAGGCCTGGTTAAGCCCAGAAGAAAGGGAGGAACTTATTAGGATCTGCGATAAACTCAGCCAAAAGCTTGAAGAAAGTAGGAGAGAGGAGGAGTCCCTATGATGAGGGGGCCTGGCCACGGTGGAGGTAGAAGGGCTTTTTTGACTGAAGAGGAAAAGGAGAATAAACCGGAAATAAATAAGGAGCTTCTTAAAAGAGTCTTTTCCTACCTTAAACCCTACTGGAAGCAGCTTCTACTAGTTTGGATAGCCATTATCCTATCAGCAGTTTTTAGCATGATTCCAGCTATTATTACAGGAAGGATAATTGATGATGGACTTATAGCTAGGGACTTTAGGCTCCTATCTCTTTTAATCCTAGCTTCCTTTGGAGTCCTAATAGCTTCAAACCTCCTTGATCTATTTGTCAGCTACTTAAATAGCTGGATTTCCCAGAGAATCAGCTTTGATATGCGTAACAAAATGTACAGTAAGCTTCAGGCCATGTCCCATAGGTTTTTTACTTCCAGTAAGCAGGGAGAAACTATTAGTAGGATGACCAGTGACATAGGAGGGGTCCAGTCTGTTATAGCAGGGACCCTAACCAACATTCTAAGTAACCTAGCTATCCTGGCCACGGCCCTAGTAGCCATGTATAGGATGAACTGGATTTTGGCTACACTAGGTGTCATAATAGTTCCTCTTTTTGCCATACCCACAAAGAAGGTGGGCAGGACCAGGTGGGAGCTTACTCTAGAGTCCCAGAGGGTAGCAGATGAGCTCAACCAGATGCTAAATGAGACCCTTTCAGTTTCAGGCCAGCTCCTGGTTAAACTCTTTACCA
This sequence comes from Clostridiales bacterium DTU036, assembly GCA_001512625.1. Lineage (GTDB taxonomy): Bacteria > Bacillota > Clostridia > Peptostreptococcales > Acidaminobacteraceae > DTU036. Next base: position 1,378 of record LFTD01000080.1, read on the forward strand.
ACGAGGAGCTGGAGTATGAGCGCTATGAGGGCTTTAATGAGGAGATGTTCCACTTAAATATCAAGGAGAGTATGGCTGGTAGATGGTTTAGGATGGTTATAAGTACTCTTACTAATATTGGGCCCATGCTAATCTATCTAGCAGGGGGAGCACTGATAATTATTTATGGTAATGAGAGCCTCAGTGTTGGGGATATAACAGTAATGGTGGCCCTACTTGGCAGGATGTATAGGCCAGTTAACCAGCTCTTAAATATCCAAGTAGACCTGATTAGGTCCATGGCTCTTTTTACTAGGATCTTTGATTACTTTGACATGGAGGTGGAAATAGAAAACTCACCTAAGGCTATAATTCCTTCTACTATGAGGGGGGACATAGAGTTTAGAGATGTGGTCTTCTACTATGAGAAGGAAGTTCCCATCTTAAAGAATCTAAGCTTTAAGCTTGAAGGGGGCAGATCCATAGCCATTGTAGGGCCCTCTGGGGCGGGCAAGTCCACCCTTATAAATCTTATTCCCAGGCTCTATGATGTAGTTGATGGCCAGCTACTTATTGATGGCCATGATGTAAGGGAGCTTGACTTACACTTTTTAAGAAGTAATGTAGGTATAGTAACCCAGGACTCCTACCTCTTTAATGGAACTATTAGAGAAAACCTGCTCTATGCCAAGGCTGATGCCAGTGAAGAGGAGCTTATTAGTGCCTGTAAGGAGGCCAACATCCATGACTTTATTATTTCTCTACCCGATGGTTATGACTCCCTGGTTGGAAATAGGGGCCTTAAATTATCCGGAGGGGAAAAACAAAGGCTTTCAATAGCCAGAGTTATTCTTAAAGACCCACCTATCTTAATCTTTGATGAGGCAACCTCATCTCTTGACTCCATATCTGAAAGCCTAATCCAGGAAGCCATAGACCCCCTTATTGCCAGCAGGACCAGCCTGGTTATTGCCCATAGGCTCTCTACGATAATGGCAGCAGATGAGATTTTTGTGCTTGAAGATGGTAGAGTAGTGGAGAGGGGCAGCCACTCCAAGCTAGTTGAAGGAAAGGGCCTTTATAGAGAGCTCTATGAGACCCAGTTCAAAAAGGCTTTAGAACAAGAGGGCCTTTATAGCTAGCAGCCTTTTTGGTTTAGTGGAACTACTAAATATAACCTTTGAATAAATCGGGGGAATAGATGGCAAAGGCAGTAAAAAATATCTTTTTAACTGGAGAAATTGGAATAGGAAAGTCAACAATTATTACCAGGGTTTTAGAAGAGGCAGACTATAACCTTGGAGGCTACCGAACTAGAAGAAGGGTGGATGGAGATATCCAGGAGTTTAGCATAGAGGCTCTGGCCGATGGCAGGCTATATAACTTTGCAAGGACAAATAGGAAAAAAAGGCTAAGGGAGGTAAATGAAGAGGTCTTTACTGAACTAATGCCTGTTTTTCTAAGAGAAGATATGAAGGATAAGGAGCTTATTATTCTAGATGAGCTGGGCTTTATGGAAAATGACTTAGAAGCCTTTACTTCAACCATCTTTGAGATCCTTGATAGCCCCCTTATGGTTTTAGGGGTTCTGAGGGATTATGACTGTGAATTCCTTAATAAGGTCAGGGCTAGAGGAGATGTTGAGGTGCTAAGAGTAACTCTTGATAATAGGGACCTACTACCTAGCAGGATTAGCTCTAGACTAAATAGTTTAAAAGATAGATAGAGGAAGTAAAAAGCAGCGGTTTTCTTTAGCCGCTGCTTTAACTTTACTTAAAAAC
>LFTD01000076.1:0-4910 GCA_001512625.1 Clostridiales bacterium DTU036
ATAAACATAGCAGAAAGAGTAAGATTTCTAACTGATTTTCTTGTCATTAAAACCTCCATACAAATAATATATCCATGATAACTGTTAAAGACCCTCTTGTAAAACCTTTCCAAGAAAAAAGGGCCATATAGACCCTTATAGCTACTTACTAAAGTAGTCCCTGGCAAAGCCAAGAAGCTGGACAGATTCTAGGGTTCCAATGTAGCCACCCTCTTCATCTCTAACAGCCAAGTACTGGACTAGGACAGGTTCCTCTTCCTTGTACATCCAAACATCAACCTTGTCCCTCTTACCAGCCTTAAAGTCATCCATAACCTTTCTTACAAGGACCTCTACCTTGGGAGGATGGCAGGCCCAGACATCTCTACCTATGGCCATGTCGGGTCTTTTAAAGAGTTTAAAGCCCCTGTTATGGTAGCTATTAATATCTTCTTCATTTACAAAGGTCAGTTCTAGTGGAATGGTATTAAGAACAGCCTCAATCTCCTTAGGAGTCATCCTACCTGAACCCAGGGCTATATAACCTGCTTCTTCTAAATCCTCTTTCTTAAAGCTCTCAGCAGTTCTTCCTGCAATGGTCCTTAGGTCCTCTCTTCTATCTTCAGCTGCCTGCCAGACTGGATAGCCTTCAGCTAGGCAGGTCTCATAGCTTGGCATCTCATAGTAGAGCCTCATCCAGTCCTCTTCCGAGAACTCATTGGCACAAAGGGGAAGGAGGATGCTGTTTTCCTTATAGAGCATTTCCTCTGCCCTAGTTAGGACTGCATCAAGTCTCTCCTTAAAGTCCTTAAGGCTCTCTCCCGCTGAGTTAAGAGCCCTTAGCTCATCTCTAATCTCATCATCTACCCCCCACATAACATTGGAGGGGCCAGAGAAACCGTACTTTCTATTAAGAAGGGGATAGACCAGGTCTCCCTGGCTGGCATAGTGGGCAGAGATGGCTCTGAGCTTTTTAAGTTCCTCAAAAACTTCTGGTCCTTCAGCCCTTCTAACAGCCTCTATAAGCTCAGCAATAATGTCATTCTCTCTCATATACACATTAACAGGATGGCCAGGAATCTGGGAAAGCTCTATTACCGGCTCCTTTGAAACATTCACATCCTCAACTATCTGGCCTGCAATTGGCAGCTTGAAGCCGCCTACTTTTTCTAGCTTGGTAGTTCCATGAAAAAGCGCTGAGTGGACATCGCAAAGTTTTTGAACCTCTTCAACGGGAACTCCTCCTGCAATAATCTCCTGCTCGGCCTTGGCGATCTCAGAAGCATCAACTGTGGCAAAGTTTGCTACAAAGTCCTCCCTTACACTCTCAAGACTATCCCCATCATTTAGTCTGTGGATATAGTCCTTTAAAAGCTCCACCCTGGTGGCGTCCAAAGAAGGGGCCTTGCCATCTACCTTTACCTGGTCTTCACTGATTTTATTAACATTATCATTTAAACTAATCTTTTTGCTCATCTAAATCTTCCCTTTCTATATATAAGTAGCATAGATATTTTCATTACCAATCCCTAGTTTGTTACTAGGGTATCTTGTCCAATTATACCCCATAAATAATCTATTTACTATCTTTTTTAAGTAATAATATCTGCCTATAAAAAACAAAAAATCATAAAGCCCCATATAAAAAGAAGGCCACTTAGAACCCTCTAGAAAAACTACTTTTTATCTGCAGAAAATGTTATCCTAGCAGATAAACCTGGTTCAGGAGGAGAAGACTTTTCTGAGTTTGCCATGAGAGTCCCCTCGATCTACTATTGGCTGGGCTTTCAATCAAAAGAAAATGAAGGCCGGACCATCCTTCATAACCCCCAACTTCTAGTAGATGAAAAGGCCATTGCTTTTGGCATGAAGACCATGGCCAAGGCGGCCCTGGACTATCTTAATAGCTAGTATCAAGGATCTATAGATGAAAAACCACCTCCAGGGGTATGGGGGTGGTTTCCTTTTACTAAAACTACTCTAACTCTATTCTTACTTATTCTTCTACCAAAAGCTCAATAGTTCTTCTAAGGGCCTTAAAGGCCATAGCTAGGCTCTCTTCATCAAAGTCAAACCTATTATTATGGTGGGCTGCCTTTAAGTCTGAGCCAAACATAAAGTGCAGGCTCCTTCCGCCAAGCTCCTCCACCCTATTCATCATATAGGTGATATCCTCGGAGCCGCCAAGACTCCTAGCTATATCTATCTTAAAATCACCCTCTAAATGGTCAGCTACTAGAGCTACAAAGTCCTTATCGTAGCTATTATATGCTGGAGCCCCTCCGGCCTCTTCAACCCTAAACTTTACACCAAAGGCCAGGGCAGAGCCCTCTATAACCTTGTCCACCTTTTCCCTTAAAAGCTGGTTTATCTCTTCGTTTTCGCCCCTGGTCTCAACCTCCATAAAGGCAGTGCTAGGTACTACATTCCTAGAGGAACCTGCCCTTAGAATTCCTACATTGAGCCTGGACATACCTGAGCCAAACTGGGGTAGACTATGAAGATTCAGGGCGCAGCTGGCTGCTGCAAGTAGAGCATTTCTACCAAGTTCTGGAGAGGCTCCTGAGTGGGAGGGAACTCCCTCAAAGTAGATATCAAGCTTTGATGTAGCTAAAAAGCCCACTGTTCCAAGACCCAGGACTCCACTTTCAACTCCAAGGCCAAGGTGGCCACCAAGAAGGTAATCTAGATTATCAACTACTCCAGCCCCCACCATACTCTTGGCTCCCCTAACTCCTTCTTCAGCAGGCTGGAAGATAAAAGTAAAGCTACCCTTTAAATTATCCCTATTCTCACTCACCCATTTAGCTAGAGTTAGACCTATGGTCATATGGCCATCGTGGCCACAGGCATGCATGGCAAAATTATTCTCAGAAGCAAAGCCTTCACTAAAAGGCCTATGTCCTTCGTCTCTGGCTTCTTCAATGCCATTGGCATCAATATCAAATCTCAGGCCTATCCTAGGTCCCTTCCTACCCGTATCCAGCCTTGCCACTACTCCAGTATATCCCTCTAGTATTTCACTTAAATCAAAATCACTTTTAAGACCTAAACTATCTACATAGGTCTTCATGATTTCTTCTTTTGGTAGGCCCATGCGCTGACTGTGAATTTTCTTGCCATAATCAAGATCATAGCCATAGGAGCTAAGTTCCTCGAGCAGCCTAAGGGTGGTTTTAAACTCCATCCAGCCGGGTTCAGCAATCTTGTGGAAGCTTCTTCTCATTGTTGACATTTGCATTTTTAGATTTTCCATGATATGTCCTTTCTTCCAAAGGATTTGAGTCTGGGTTAAGCACTAATTCTAGTTTTATCTACTAAGATTCTAATTTAAACAAAGTCTTATTAGGCCTATTTTATCATAGCAGACCCTGATATGGACTTATAAAAAAAGAACCCAGTTACTGGATTCATTTTTTTCTTAAAAATCTTTTGCAACCAAACTAATCTTCTAGATAACCTAGCTCCTTAGAGATCTCATCGGCATATTTTCTTACTATGGGCCCAATCTTTTTCATCTTGGCCTTGGTCACTCTGATAGTAGGGCCTGAAATACTTATGGCGCCCTCCACTTCACCCCTAAGGTTAAAGATTGGAGCTCCTAGGCAGCGAACGCCCATTTCATTTTCCTCATTATCCTCAGCATAGCCAAGTTTTCTAACTCTTTCTAACTCCTCTAAGAAGTCATCATAATTGTCTATCGTGTAGCTAGTGAATTTTTCTATCTGGCTAGCTTTCCATATATCCTCAACCTCCTTTGGGTCCATAAAGGCTAGCATGGCCTTACCCACTGAAGTTGAGTATAAAGTTGACCTTCTACCTATAGTAGAAGCCATTCTTATTGTATTATCGGCCTCCACCTTATCAATATATACAGAGTAGATCCCATCTCTTACTACCAGGTGAACTACCTCATTTATTTCTTCCATTAACTCTTTACTGTATTTTTTGGAAACGCTAAGTAGATCTTTTTTAACAAGAAGTCTGCTCCCAAGCTCATAGAGTTTATATGTGGTCTTATATTTTTTACTATCTTCAAGCTGCTCAACATAGCCCTTATAAATAAGGGTGCCCAGCAGTCTATGGACTGTACTCTTATGTAGGTCCAGCCTTTCTCCTATTTCTGTTGTTCCTAGGCCTTCTTCATAATCAGCCAGGAGCTCTAGGATTGAAAGAGCTCTGTCAACGGATTGCACTAAATCCTTCATTTTCTTCCTCCTTATGGAACAGGGTTTCATAATACCCCTATATAGTTTATACCAAGTTGGGGAAAACTAAAACCACCATTTTATCATTTTATATTTTTATATATTATCTTCTATCCCCTAAAAAACTTAAGGTATAAAGGTAGATAAAAGACCGAGTCTTCGATAAATACTATTGCATTTGCCTCTACATATAGTTATAATATAAATAATAATGTTTCGCAATCCAAATTTTCGTTTTATCTGTCGAAACTTCAGGAGGTAAGCTTTGAAGAAGTATGAAGTGCTAAAAAGAATAGAAGAGGTTGGTGTTGTTGCAGTAGTCAGGGCACAAAACAGCCAAGAGGCCAAGAGGATTGCTCTTGCCTGTATGGAAGGTGGCATCGATGCCATTGAGGTGACCTTTACTGTACCAGGAGCCAACAAGGTAATTGAAGAACTAACAGAAGAATTTGGTGATACACTTTTAGTAGGAGCTGGAACCGTCCTTGATAGCGAGACAGCAAGAATTGCAATACTTGCCGGCGCAAAATATATTGTTAGCCCAAGCTTTAATCTTGAAACAGCTAAACTTTGTAATAGATACCAGATTCCCTACATGCCAGGCTGCATGACCATTAATGAGATTATTAGTGCAATGGAAGCTGGAGCTGATATTATAAAGGTCTTCCCAGGAAGTGCCTTTGGACCAGATATTATTAAAGCAATCAAGGGTCCTCTACCCCA
>LFTD01000076.1:4936-5640 GCA_001512625.1 Clostridiales bacterium DTU036
TGTGTCGCCGTTGGAGTAGGTGGTAACCTAACAAAGGGTACCAACCAGGAAATGACAGATACTGCAAAGAAGTTTGTTGAAAAAGTTAAAGACGCAAGAAAGTAATTCCAGGAGGAAATAGTAATGGGTAAGGGTAAAGTTGTTACTTTAGGAGAAATTATGCTTAGGCTAAGCACGCCTAAATTTGAAAGATTTGTTCAAGCTGAGTCCTTTGATGTTGTCTATGGTGGAGGAGAAGCCAACGTTGCAGTTTCCCTAACCAACTACGGCTATGATGGACACTTTGTATCCAAGCTTCCAAAGCATGAAATTGGCCAGGCTGCTATCAACCACCTAAGAAGATTTGGTGTCAACACCGACTATATAGCCAGGGGCGGTAACAGGGTAGGTATCTACTATCTAGAAGCTGGTGCCTCCATGAGACCTTCAAAGGTTATCTATGATAGAGCCTACTCCTCTATAGCAGAGGCAGATGTTTCTGACTTTGATTTCGATGAGATATTTAAGGATGCCAAGTGGTTCCACTTTTCAGGGATAACTCCTGCCCTAGGTCAAAAAGCAGTGGAAATAACAAGGGCTGCACTTATTGCTGCTAAAAAGCATGGTGTTACCACTTCAGTTGACCTAAACTACAGGCACAATCTCTGGTCACCAGCAGAGGCCCAGGAAGTAATGACCGAGCTTATGCAGTATGTAGATGTTTG
>LFTD01000030.1 GCA_001512625.1 Clostridiales bacterium DTU036
AATATTATACCATACTTATAAAAGGCAGGTAGTTTTTTGGTCCTGTCAAGTTACGTTCGCAATTTCACTGATAGAAAGAAGTAATTAAGCAGCTAAAAGTTTTTGAATCGCATCCTTTTTAATGTAATTTCTGGCCGTAGGCCAATCTTCCGCGTATTCCATGAGGAAGGCTGTTGTTAAGCGAAGATAGGCGTCAGCATGAGGGAAAATACCCACCACATTAGTTCTTCGCCGTACTTCCCTGTTTAACCGTTCCATCAGGTTGGTGGAAGAGATTTTCCGAGGGTCAATTTGGTTAAAAGCAAAGAACTGGAAAGAATCGTCTAATCCATTTTCGAGGGTTTCTATGGCTTTTGGGAACCGTTTACAATAGGTATTAATGAGGCTTTCAGCTCTTTGCAAAGCGATATCCCGATTAGGAGCTAACCATATTTGCTTTAGCTGAGCAGCAAAGGTTTCCTTTTCATGGTGAGGAACGTGAGCCATGATGTTTCGCATAAAATGGACCTTACACCGCTGCCAGCTTGCAGCAGGAAAAGATTCCTTTATGGCTTCCCGCAAGCCTGGATGGGCATCGGATACTACCAGCTGTACTCCGGTTAGCCCTCTTGCCTTCAAGGCGGTGAAAAGCTGTTTGTAGGTTTCTTTTGATTCCTCCATCATCGGTTCTGCTGCAAGGACTTCCCGAAATCCTTCACCATTTACACCGCAGACCACCAAAATGGCCATACTGATGACACGACCATCCTGGCGGATCTTTTCGTATAAGGCATCAACCCAAAGAAAGGGATATGGCTGTCCTGACAAATCCCTGTTCCTGAAAGCTTCTACCTGCTCATTGAGTCCTCGGGTCATCTCAGATACCTGCCCGGCAGACAAGCTTTCTATTCCAAGGGATTGAGCCAGTTTTTCCATTCTACGGGTGGAAACCCCTTGTATATAAGCTTCCTGTACTACACTGATGAGGGCTGCTTCACTGCGCTTTCGCTCCGTGATAAAGAAGGGAATATACCCTCCTTTGCGTACTTTAGGAACCAGCAAATACATGGTTCCCATACGGGTATCCAGCCTTCTGGGACGATAGCCGCTACGGTGAGACTTACGCTGAGCAGTATGCTCAGACTTCTCGGCACCAAGCTGATTGGATACTTCTGCTTCCATCAACTCATTACATAGCCACTGGAGCATCTCCAGCATCGGGTCCTCCTGCAACATACAATGCAGTAGTAATTTGGTCAGTTCTTTAGTATAATTCTTATGAGCCATTGGTTTCTCTCCTTTTTGATGAGCTGTTTTCCACTTCTCATTCTATCAGAGACATCAATGGCTTTTCCATTGCCATTTTTAATTTCGCGAACTTTAGTTTACACTACCTTTTTTCTTCTCCACAATGGCAAGATGGAGCTGCTTAAGCTGTTCCGCCTTTACAGTGGAAGGGGTTTCCATCATCAAACAGGCTCCATTTTGCCCCTTGGGAAAAGCCAGTACATCC
>LFTD01000062.1 GCA_001512625.1 Clostridiales bacterium DTU036
ACCAACCTATCATGTAGGATTTTCTTGTCTTTTAGCCCAGCCAAGGCCTTAGGTATATCAAGACCTGATACCTCAGAAAGCTTTTGCAGGTTTATGTAGATATCATCCTCTGGGTCTTGATCAAGGGACTTTAGTATCTTTTCAGGAAACTTAAAAGGAGAGGCAGTGCTAGCTATTATGGCCCTTTCTCCCACTATCTTCTTCACTAAGATAGCTCTCATAGACTCCATAGGCCACTGCAGTGTGGGGATCTACTAGATAGCCCTTTTTAAAGAGCTCTCTTATTACCCGAGAAACCCCCTCTTCAGATAAATAACCTGAGTAGAAAGGGGATAGGTCTAAGTCAGTGGTAAAGTTTCCTTCTTTAGATAGGTCTTCCATTAGGCCTTTAACAAGGGCCCCATCCTGGCCACTTAGACTGTAGAGGAGCCTTTCTAGGTTTGAAGAAACCAAAATATCCATGGAGGGGGAGGAAGTTTTAATTAGCTCCCTTTTAGCATCATAAACCCCCGTCTTAAAAAAGTCGCTTAATACCCTATTATCATTGCTGGCGCATATTAGTTTGGCTAGGGGAAGCCCCATACATTTAGCATAGTAGGCAGCCAGTAGGTTGCCAAAGTTACCTTTGGGAACAACCACATCTATTTCCTGGCCCAAGCTGATTTCTTGACGCCTTACCAGCTCTAAGTAGGAGTAGATATAGTAGGTGATCTGAGGGACTAGGCGGCAAGAAAGTTTAAAAACTCCGTATTGGTGCTAAGAACCTTTACAGCTCTTTGGGCATCATCAAAGTTACCCCTTACTCCTAGAACATGGACGTTTTCACCCTCCTGGGTGATCATTTGGAGGTTTTGAATCCTACTTACTCCATCTTCAGGAAAAAGCACCACTATGGTGGAGTCCTTATTACCAGCAAAGCTTCTGATTGCTGCCTTGCCGGTATCACCTGAGGTGGCAGTAAGAATTAGGAGCCTGCTATCTATTTTTAGTGCCTGGCGGGAAAGCCTTACCAGCTCTGGAAGAAGGACTAGGGCCAGGTCTTTAAAGGCCAGGCTGGGCCCATGGTAGAGTTCAAGGAAAAAGGCTCTATCTACCTTTTTTAGTTTAACAACTTCTTTAGTAGAAAAGAGCTGGTAGGCCTTGACTATTTCATCGAGCTCTGGTCCTAGGTCTTCAAAAAAGCTCTTAAGTATAGTAAGGCTAAGTTAAGGGGGGTAAAGGTGTCTGGGACAAAAAGCCCTCCGTCGGGGGCTAGTCCCTCTAAGATGGCACTTGCTGAGCTAAAGTTATCTTCTAAACCTCTTGTTGATATGTATTTCAAAGGGGCCTCCTTAATCTAAAAGTTTTATGGCTGGGTAAGGAGCATAGTAGACAGGTAATTTATGCTCTTTTAAAAGCCATTATAATGTCACTAGCTCTTATATAACTATACAAAATCAAAGTCATTTTTACAAATTATAGGCTAGTTATTTTCAACATAAAATAAAAAAACTTGTCAGAGCTCTTAGGATTCTTGGCTGGAAATCTTGCTATTAGGCTTAAGGTTAATTACAACTGAAGTATATACTACATAGAGGAGGCGAAAAATGGCTTATAGCCCAGTTTTAGGTAGTACAATTACAAATACTAAAATGAGGACACCTGAGAACATATCACCTTTTTCAGGTATGTGTGGAGTTTGCGCGCTAACTTGCCCAGGTATGTGTGAAATAGGTCTGTCGGCACTTAGAGGAAGTGAAGCTATTTATCCATTTAAGACTGATATAAACCAGTTTGCATCAGAAAAGGATTATCCCCTAGACTTTTCTCATTTCAATATTAATGGTAGGGTATTTGGTGCCCAGGGCTGTGAGGAAGATGCCTTTGAAGCCACCTTTGCCAAGGCGGATATCTCATATAGTTTTGGCCTAGAAAACAAAATCCCTATGAAGGCGCCTTTTATTCTTCCTGCCATGGCAAAGCTTAATTGGAGGGACTACTTTGCAGGAGCTGCTCTTGCAGGAGTCCTGGTGGTTATTGGCGAGGATGTAATTGCCAAGGACCCAGGCCTTGTGCTTAGGGAGGGTAGGTGGTTAAGGCCCCTCTAATAGCAGAGATGCTAGGGGAGTTTAGGAGGTATCATAGAGGCTATGGAGAGATAATCCTTCAAGGTAACTATGATGATGAGAGTCTCCATATGCTGGATTATGCCATTACTGAACTAGGTGTAGAAAGCGTAGAATTAAAGTTTGCCCAGGGCTCTAAGGGAATACAGGGAATGGGCAGGGTAGAGGATCTAGATAAGGCCCAGAGGGAACATGATAAGGGCTATTTAGTCTATCCAAATCCCAGGGATGAAGTGATTGAAGAAAACTATAAGAAGGGCCTGGGCCAGGTCTTTGAAAAGATTGGCAAGCTCCCAATGTGGAATGAAGAAATCCTTATAAATAGGGTTAGAGAGCTTAGGGAGCTGGGAGCTAAAAGGGTTTGCTTCAAGGTTGGCCCCTTTGATCCAGAGGACCTTCTAAGAATTTTGAAGATTGCATCAAAGGCTGGCGTTGACCTAGTCACCTTTGATGGGGCTGGGGGAGGCTCAGGCAATAGCCCAACTAAGATGATGAATGAGTGGGGTATGCCTACTGTCAATATGGAGAGCTCCCTGTATAAGATTTTGGCGGCTATGGATAAGAAGGGCTATAAGCTACCTCAAGTAGCTATAGCAGGGGGCTTTGTTATGGAAGACCAGGTCTATAAAGGCTTGGCCCTAGGGGCCCCCTATGTGGATATGATAGGTATTGGTAGGGGAGCTATGAGTGCTGCCATGTCTTCAAAGGTGGTTGAAGATCTTATTAGAAATGGAAAGACTCCCAAGGTCTATGAGAGATTTGGCGATAGCGTTGAGGAAATTTTTTCAGGCTACAGAGAGCTAGGTCTTATTTATGGAGAAGAGACAAAGGAGATATCAGCTGGTGCTGTGGGTGTCTATTCCTACCTATCTAGGGTAGCTACAGGCCTTAAGCAGTTTATGGCTCTAAACAGGAAGTTTAAACTTTGCTATATTAGTAGGGAAGGCATTGTGCCTTTAACTAGCCTGGCTGCCCAGGTAAGTGGTCTAGAAACCTTTAGCGATAAAACTAGAAGGGCTATTGAAAACCTTTAAAGCCTTCTGTAGAAGAATCATATTATGAAAGAAGTTTTAAAAGTCTTAGTTTAGGAAGAAAAAGCAAGCTACCTAATAAGTGAATACCAGGTAGCTTGTTTTTTTAAAGCTCTTTTAATCTAAACTATAGAGCATAAGCCCGTAGTCTGGGTAGGGATAGTCATCCCTTGGTAGCATGGCCTCGACTTCTCCTGCCAGCTCTCTTAGTTTGGCCATCCTGCTTCTAATGTCCTGGGAGTAGTAGAGGGCTCTTTTTTTAGTATCTCCTTCCCTCCTGGCTCTTAGAAGCTCATCTTCAAGCTTTGCTAGATGGAGCTTGGTCTTCTTGTAAAGCTCAAGGCACTCAACCATCTCCTTTTCAAGTTCCTGGTCAAGATCAGCTAGATCCCTTCTTTTAATCAGTTCTTCTCTAAGTCTTGGTAGCAGGTCCTTGCCAATCATTAGCTCCATAGTTCTGGACTCAGCAGCTAAACTGTTAATGTACTGGCTATAAAGGACAGAGCTTCTAGCTCTGAGCTCTTCTTCAGAAAGTACTCCTGTTGATTTAAACATTTCCAGGGTCCTTTGATCCAGTAGATAGGAAATGGAGTCTACATAGTTATTAAGCAGGGGGAGTCCTCTTTTCTCAGCCTCTTCTAGCCATCTCTTACTATAGCCATCCCCCTCATACAGAATATGTTTAACCTTATCTAAACGCTTAGCAATATAACCATAGACCTCAGCCTTGGGGTCATCAAATTTTGATAGGTCCTCAATAAAACTTGCCAGTTCATAGGATGTGGCAGCTAAGAGAGAAACATTTAGCATGGCAGCAGATCTTGATGAGCCTAGCATTCTAAACTCAAATTTGTTGCCAGTAAAGGCAATTGGCGAGGTTCTATTTCTATCGGTATTATCAGAGGGCAGCTGGGGTAGCTGGAGTTGTTTTTCTTCATCTAGTCTATTTATTTCACCTAAAAGCTGGCTAATAAGACGGTGGAGCTCTTCTCCTAGGTAGACTGACAGGATACTAGGTGGAGCTTCAAATCCCCCTAGCCTCTCATCATTTCCAGCATCGGAACTTGACATTCGAAGCAGGCCCGAGTGTTTTTCTACAGCAATTATTATGGCTGATAGAAAGAGGAGAAACCTAAGGTTATCCTTGGGAGAAACTCCTGGTTCAAGTAGGTTTATCCCAGTACTGGTAAGAAAAGAAATATTGTTGTGTTTGCCACTGCCATTTATACCCTTGAAGGGTTTTTCATGGAGAAGGCAGACCATGTCATGCTCAAGGGCCTTCTTTCTTAAGACGTCCATTAGGATCATATTTTGGTCTATAGCAAGACTGGCTATCTCTTGGTGGGCAACTATCTCAAACTGGCCAGGGGCCGATTCATTGTGCTCGCACTGGGCGTAGATGCCAAGTCTCCAAAGCTCCTCATTAACATCCTTCATAAAGTCGCTGACTCCAGAGGGAATACTGCCAAGATAGTGTTCATTAAATTCCTGGCCTTTTGGTGGAGGGTTACCTATCAGAGTTCTACCAGTGTAGAAGAGGTCTGGTCTTTTTTCAAAGTGGTCTTTTCTAACAAGAAAGTACTCCTGCTCTAGACCTATCATGGGTTTTACGCCCTTTACCTGGTCTTCTCCAAGTAGGTGGAGAAGCCTGGTGGCATTTATGTTGAAACTATCAACAGCCCTAATTAGAGGGCTTTTAAGGTCTAGCTGGTCTCCTCTGTAGGATAAAAAGATTGAAGGGATATAGAGAACATGGTCTCTAATAAAGGCGTAGGAACTAATATCCCAGTAGGTAAAGCCCCGGGCTTCAAAGGTAGCCCTAAGCCCTCCTGTAGGAAAGCTACTTCCATCGGTTTCTCCCATAATTAGAGAAGAACCTGAAAAATGTAGCAGAGGCTTTTCCTCATCTTGAATGAGAAAGGTGTGGTGCTTTTCCGCACTATTACCTGTAAGGGGTATAAACCAGTGGGAGTAGTGGCTGGCACCTTTTTCTAAAGCCCACTTTTTCATAGCATGGGCCATGGCATCTGCTGTTTCCCTGTCCATGACGGTTTCTCTATATAGGGCTGTCTTCCATTTTTTGTAGATAGGGCTGGGTAGCCTTTCTTTCATTTCCTGCCTATTAAATTGTAGTGATGCAAAATCATTAAACATGGCATCCTCCCTCCCTTTTAAAGAGTTTAACAGGAATTAATAATAAAAAAAAGCCTCCAGGGCTTTTTTCTATAAATAGTGATTATTTAAGGTCTAAATAATCCTTAAGGTTGGCCTTATTATTTAGTTTTGGAACTAGGAGCCCATCCTTGGCACTCATAAGACTAGTAACACCAGGTCCATGGCCGGATTTAACACAGTTGGAGTGAACAATGATTCCAAGAGTTCCTGAACCCTCTAAAAACTGCCTTCCATAGCGGGTATCGCAGTCCTCCAAAAAGACCAGGTCCCCAAAACATAGTTTGTCTAGCCCTAGCTCTTTAAGAAGCTGGCTATCCCCTGTCATAATGTCATAGTCACCAGTGTAGGCCGATGAAGCCCCTATTCCTGAGCCCATAAGCTTGGCAGGTACTATGGCCTTTACTGGCACTTGGAGCCTGCCTTCCTTTTCTTCTATTCCAAGTTTATCAAGAAGATCTGGGTCTAGGTTCATAACATGGACTTCAGGATGGTCGGTTAACCTTAGCCCCTGGCCAAAGGCCCTGATTTTTATACTATCTCCTATATTCATCTTTTCTAGATCTTCTCTAGAAAAGTAGCAAATAGTATGATCGATGCCTCCGTGGGTGCCAGTCACATAGCCCTTTGCTCCCTTGGCCTCTCCTGAGACTACCTCAGCTTCATTGCCAACACATGAAAAAATCATAAGGGCGTCATTTTCTGAACTGTCACTAATTTTCAGGCTGACTCCAGGTTCCACATGGTCTCCCATAAGCTCCATACAGTTGTCACCTATGGCATAGTTTAGAACTATGCCTCCTACAGAGGGTAGGAGGACGTTCTGGCCCTCGGGTGTGAACTGGTAGCTGCTTATCATAGTGGGGGCATGGATGGGGCCCTGAAGGTAAAACTCAACAAGTTTATCTCTATTAGTTTTCATCATTTCTCCTAGCTGGTTGCCCTATCGAAGTAGATGCTTTTTTTACTGATACTCAGTGGTAGGGCAATTACTGTAACCACATCTTTTTCAAAAATATCCAGGTTCATGGCAGCCTTGCCTAGGCTCATCATAACCCTGCTATCAATACCCAGACTTTGGCCTAGGGAAAGGGCTGAGCCCAGGGCTATGCCAAGGTCTATTGAAGGATAGACACATCTACCCTTGTTTCTTCTATTTTCTGAGCAGTCTACATAGCCGCAAAAACCGCAGTTGGGCACATTTCTTGGTTCATCAATGCAGCCTATTAACAGTAGCATGTCTGAGCTTTCTAGATTATTAGCATCCCTAATAAAAAATGGAATATCATGGTCTATGGCTTGGCTTCTCATTTCTTCGATAAGTTTGGGAAAGTCTTCTTTTTCAAGAAGTATGTATTCAAGCTCATCAACTCCCTTGGCTTTGGGGGCTGTCTTGGCTCTAGCCAGCATGGATATACCTGCCTGCTTTAAAGCCTCTTTAATAATTGCGTCTTCTCTAATCATTTGTCCTCCTAAAATTCTATACCCTTTCTAGCTTCAATGCCCTTAGTGTAGTAGTGCTTAACTTCTCTCATTTCAGTAACTAGGTCTGCCCTTTCTATTAGCTCTAGGGGAGCATAGCGGCCCGTTGTTATCAGCTCAGTATTGCCAGCTTTTTCTACAACTCTAACTACTTCTTGTAGTTCTAGTAAACCTAGGTAGATGGCTATGTGGAGCTCATCTAGAATCAGCATGTCATAGCTTTGCTCCTCAAGAAGATGGGCTGCCTTTTCTAGGCCTCTAGCTGCTCTAAGAATGTCCTCCCCATCGGGTTTCTTGTCTATGAAGCAGTCCTGCCCCAGTAGTTCATAGGTAAAGTTATCAAGGCCCTCAATTACTGAAATTTCACTATAGGCCATACCCTTGACAAACTGCAGCATATGTACTTTCTTACCTGCTCCAAGGGCTCTTAGGGCTTGGCCTAGGGCAGCTGTGGTCTTGCCCTTGCCCTCTCCTGTATAGATGTGGTACATCTAACCTCCTAACCTAAGGTCTGGTCCAAAGAAGTTTGGTACTATACACCTCTCCATTAGCCTGGTAAAAAAAGCATCTCCGTATATTTTTTCAATATCCAGTAGTTCAAGGTTGGAGCTTATAAGGGTGCTTTTTCTAGCAGTGTAGCGCATGTTTAGGATGTGAAAAAGCTGTCTTCTTGAATAATCATTGATGGTCTCCTTACCTAGATCATCAAGAATTAACATGTCACAATCATAAATCATTTGCTTAAGTTCCACGCTATTCTCATTGTAGTTCCAGGCAAGCTCTCTAAGTAGTTCAAGTAAGGATGGCACAGTCTGGTAGATAACCAACCTTCCTTTTTCAATTAATTCCATTGCTAGGGCTGCAGATAGATAGGTTTTTCCTTGACTTACTTGTCCAGAAAAGATTATATTGGTGCCCTCTAAGTTACTATCAAAATCTTGGACGAATTTATTAAGGTCTTCTACAATCCCCAGGATGTTGTCTCTTTGGGAAAGGCCCTCTTTTTCTTTTTTAGTGCTATAGATGCTAAAGCTCATTTTAGATAGGGAGGCCTGGCCCTTGCCCCTTTCGTACTCCTGCTGAAAAATCCTAGAGGCTAGCT
The DNA here is from genome assembly GCA_001512625.1 of Clostridiales bacterium DTU036. Lineage (GTDB taxonomy): Bacteria > Bacillota > Clostridia > Peptostreptococcales > Acidaminobacteraceae > DTU036. The sequence goes on from LFTD01000062.1 coordinate 7,893, forward strand.
TCTGCTTGTAGCACAGACAAAGACCCTGGTCTGTCTCTCCGGTATCCTTGCAAAGCTGACACTCATACTGGGGGAGTCTGGGATCGCTTTCAAAGCCCAGTTCCTTTAGCATTGAGTCCTTAGTGATGGTAAAGTCCTCTTCAAGCTCAGCCAGCTTAAGGTCTGCTTCCTGGCCCATCTCTGGATTTTTTAGGACAGCCTTAACTATCTCTAGCTTCATCTTGCCATAGTCCTCCTCCAAGCTTTTTAGATAGGGGTGGTTTTGGTAGATAAGGTCCTGAGCTTGCCTTTGCCTCAGTGCTTCTATATTTCTTTTTTCTTCATATTCGGCCCAAAGTGAGCGCTGAAGTTCCTTTAAATTCATAGTTTAATTCCTAAATTGCGAAGGGATTTTTCCCTTTCTTCCCTACTTACCTTTTTATCTGTTAGCTCCTTACCTTCTTCAAGAGTATTTGTAAAGACAGCATGAAGGTAGTTCATGCTGGGGTTTGTTGTAGATCGGGTTACACTGGTAATTTTACTTAGGATATCCTCTATTTTAAGTTTATAGTCATCTAGCCAGATATCCATAACCTCCTTCTCACCTGCGTTAGGCTGCCTGTAAGGATGGCCCAGAGCAGTGAGGATTTCCTTGTACTGGTAGTTTCTAAGATTGGCTCTTTCCTTAAAGGCTTCCACTTCTTCTGGGCTTGTAACCTGGTGCTGGGCCCAGTAACTAAGCAGCCTCATAGCCTCCCGGTTGCGATACTTCTTTTTTTTGCTTTCATCATAGGCCTTAAGGACCAGCTCCTTATTTATCTCTTTATCCTGCAAAAACTCTCCCAGGCTCTGGCATTCCATTTCTGTAAGGGGAAAGCTAAGCAGGCTGCTAATGTCATTAAAAAGCTCCTGATGCCAGAGGGAGTAGTCAAGACTGGTAGAGCTTTTGATGCTCTCAAAATTGCTCTTTAGGTAGATATCTCTTAAAGAGAGGTAGACAACATCAAAGCTGTTTTCATATTCGTTTTGGAGTAGGACCAGGCCTTCTTTTTGCCAGTAGCGAAAGGCTTCAACTACCTCTATGTAGTCTAGGTCTAAAAATTTAGCCAGGCCAGTAAGATTGGTATCCTTTTTCTCCTGGGCAAACCTAAGGCCAGCTATATATACCTTAAGCTGAACTAGGTTACAGTAGGGCAGGAATTCGTCTATAAATAGATGCTCAAGACTGGTTTGGCCAAAGTCAAAACTAGTGGGTTTAAGCTCAATACTCATGCTTTTGCCTCCTCGTTTTATTATACTATAATAATGGATACTGGCAAGTAAGGGCCTTCGAGCGACCGTGTCAAGTTGTTGTAGGTTTTGCTAATGAAGATAGAAAACCCTTGTTATTTATCTAA
>LFTD01000043.1:0-3855 GCA_001512625.1 Clostridiales bacterium DTU036
TGGTTGGTAGCAAGGGCTTATAGCCCTACCCCAAACCACCCTTTTTAAGGGTGGTCATGATTGATAATTTTATTTTTCTCAAAAAGTATTTTGATTATATAACAGCTGTTTAACTAGTCTGTGATAAAGGTATATATTAGGCTAGGAAAGGGGTGTGTTATGCTGATAGGTATTCGAGAAAAGTTACTTCCTAAAATAAAGGAAAAGGGTATTAAGGAGTTTACCCTAAAAACAGTTATCCAAAATGGTTGAGGTGGACCCAGTCGTCAACCGGTGGTTGATCCAGGTTTACCAGAGTCAATGAATGGCTATGAAAAGGTAGTTAATGAAGAGCAGGACTTAACTTTTTATGTCGAAAAGAGCTTGGCCAGGGAGATTGAAGGCCATTATGTTGAGCTCAGCAGTTTAGGGGCACTATTCCCTCGCTACTATATTTCATCTGTACGTGAACTTGACGCATAGGGGATAATTCCCCTTACATAGGGTAGCTGGAAACAGCTACTTTTTTATTGGAGTATTTATGTTAATTTATGATAGTTTTACAAGCCAGCCTAATAAGGGTAATAGAACAGCCCTTATAGATGCTGAAAAATTAAGTGATCAGGAAATGCAGGACCTTGCAAGAGAGCTTGGCTATGCAGAAAGCCTATTTTATAAGGGTATGGAACTGAGGTTTTTCTCACCTATGGAGGAGATTGATTTTTGCGGCCACGCTAGCCTCGCCTTTATTTGGAATAGAGGTCTAGAAAAAAGAAGGGGAAGCGAGACTATTTTAACTCCAGTTGGAGAAATTCCAATTTTCTATACCTATAAGGATGAAAGCCTGGATACTGTCTGGATGCTTCAGGCTAGTTTAGAAACTAGGAAAACAAACCTAGAAAGGCGGGAGTTTTGTGAGATTTTGGGAATAGAAGAGTCAGATATAGATGATAGTTATCCCATTATGCTGGCATCCACTGGGAATTGGGACCTCTTCGTCCCTATAATAAATGCAGAAGTAATTGATGGAATCTCTCCTGATATGGATAGACTGGCCCGGCTAAATCGAGATATGGGAGTTTTATCCACCCATCTCTATGCCATGGAGTCAGGTGAAGACTATGATATCTATACTAGGGATTTTGCCCCGGCTTGTGGTATTCCAGAGGATCCGGTTACGGGCTCAGCAAATGGGGCTCTTTATGGTATTCTTGTGGATAATGGGGTAATAAGTCCGGAAAGGGAGCTTATCTTTGCCCAGGGTCACGCCCTGGGACTGAAGGGTAGGGTTCATGGAATTATGGATAAGAAGACAGGTAGAATACTGGTCGGAGGAAGGGCGGTACAAGTAGAATGAATTTAATAATTAACTGGGTAATAACATCGGTACTCTTATATGGCCTATCAGAGTTAACTTCTTTAATTTCTATTGATGTTTTTACTACAGCCATGGTCTTGGCTTTGGTTATAGAAGTTATAGTATTTCTATTAAAAAAGCTTTCATCACTTTTAAAGGCTATGGGTTGTCTTACTATGGGTATTTCTTATATAGTGGGTATGGGTATTGGCTTATTTGCTCTGCCTTATTCCCTTATAAAGGCTATGGATTATGTGGGGGGCTACTCAATAGCTGGTTACGGCGAAGCTATTACTGTTAGCTTTATTATGGCAGCCATAGGTGCCATAGTTCTAGACACAAAAAAAAGCTCCTAATAAGGAGCACAGACTACCAAATTGGGTGGTCTTTTTTTGTCCAGCTTTCAAAAATCTCTTGGTTAGTCCTATCGATTGCAAGAGGGCTAATTGAAATATAGCCTTGGCTTACAGCTGTAACATCGCTGTCATGACCATTTTTTACATAGGCCCAGGTACCTTCCTGCCAATACTTGCCTTCCTCATGTCGAAACTTGGCATTGAAGATTCTCCTGCCCTGCTTGGTAATCTTTATACCCTTTGATTTAGAGTAGTTTATCAAGGGAAAATTAACATTAACAATGATACCTTTTTTCGCTAAATCCTGGTCTAATATATAGTCCAGGGTTTTTTCAAGCTCCTTATCTACTAGTTCAAAGTGGTCAAAGTCAGTAGAAAAGGCAATGGCTGGAATGTTAAAAACAGCTGCTTCGCTGGCTGCTGCTACTGTACCAGAGTAGAGAATGTCAGTCCCCAGATTTGGGCCATCATTAACTCCTGATAGAACCAGATCAATATCAAACCTTAGGTATTCAAGAGCAACTTTTATGCAGTCTGCCGGTTTTCCACTAATAGAGTAGCAGGCTGTAACTCCTTCAAATAGTCCGTCTTCATTATCTATTTGTAGGGGTTCGTGGATGGTAATTCCCTGGCTAACAGCTGATTGCTGGGTTTTTGGTGCTACCACGTAAACTTGGCCAAACTTTCTGGCAGTCCTTATAAGATGGCCTATACCTTTTGCTCCTATGCCATCATCATTTGTTATTAAAATATTCATTTATAGCTCCTAAAAATCTTCTCTTTCATGTCTTTTTATCATGGCCTTGATTTGACTATAGTCTTCATCGTTGACCTGGGTAAAGTCTGTCCACTGATATATGTTATAGATAGCGTCCCTTCCTTTTTCGCTGGAGCTAAGGTTTAAAAAGGCTTCCTTTAAAGCCTCTATATATTCCTCATCTATACCAGCTGCAACTGCTACTACATCACTTGGCAAGGGATCACTTACTAAAACTACCCTAGTAGTTTCAAATATATCCTTGAGTTTACTTTTAAAGAGGGTCCTAGCATCCTTGTAGGTAAAGGCAGCGTCAACATCACCATAATAGACTGCTTCAACGGCCTTGTCATGACTTCCTACATTTACCCATTCAATATCCTCTGTTGGATTAAGACCATGGATGGTCAGTAAATTAAGGGGGAGGATAAAGCCCGTTGTAGACAAGTAATTTGCTACTGCTAGTCTTTTCCCTTTAAGGTCGGCGAGGGACTTTATATCACTGTCTTTTTTTGTTATAAGCTGAGAGTATTTTGAGGAGGTATAATCTTTTTCAAAGTCTATATCGCCATCTTTGTCAATTTCGTAGCTAAGGGTCCGAAGAATTGCCTTGGCTCCATAGTCTTGGGCTAAAACATACTGGCTGGGGGAGAGTAGGGCTAAGTGGATTTCTCCATTTTTTAGGGCCTCTATTGTTGCTGAATAGTCCTGGCCAAGGCTGATTTCAACATCCTGATCCAGCTCTTTTTCTAGGAGTTTTTTTAAAGGGCCTCTTTGCTTACTTAGCCACTGGGCATTTAGAAAAGGGCTAATTTCAACTTTTAGAGTAGTCCAGTAGCTCACATCATCTTCTACAAATATCTGGTCTTCTTCAGTAAGAGCTTCATTTATATCTTGGACTTGTTTTTCTAAGTCTATCCTACTAGTGGAAGACTCAGCTCTTCTACCACATGAAGCTAGGATTAGAAGGACCAGGAGGGCTAGGATTATTTTTATATGGAATTTCATTATTCTTCCCCCTTACTTTTTTCTAGTATTTTTTCGAGGGCCCAGTAGGCCATGAGTTGACCTGCTGAAGCCGGTGTAAAATAGCTGGAGGCTGGTAGGTTTCTACTGCCCTCCCTTTCATCTATAACAATCTTCTTAGCATCCTCTTTGGAGAGAACCACAGGAAAGTCCCTGAGGTTTCTCTTCCGCGCCTCCCTGCGCAGGACCCTGGCCAAGGAACAGTTTCGACTTTTGTACAGGCTGCTAATCTCTAACCCTTGTGGATTTAGCCTATTGCCTGTGCCTAGGCAGGTTATAAAGTCCAGGTTTCTATCTAGGCTCTCTTCAATTAGTTGGAGTTTATAGGTTACAACATCAATGCAGTCTAGAAGAACATCAAAATCCAGGCTAAAGAGTTG
>LFTD01000043.1:3896-6335 GCA_001512625.1 Clostridiales bacterium DTU036
GCCTTGTTGACACCTAGATATCTGGTAAAGCCCTGGGCATGGCGGTTGAAGTTACTGGTCTTTATGGTATCGGGGTCCATTAGGATGAGTTTTTCTATGCCGGTCCTTGCCAAGGCCATGGCAGCATGGCTGCCAACTCCACCTACACCTATTATGGCCACACTGGCCCTTTTAATTTCCTCAAAATCCTTGCCCATAAGGGCTTCTATTCTAGTAAAGCTATCCACTTGTACCTCCAAGATGAATTGATTATACTACAAATAGAGGTGAATATGAAAAGTAGTAAAGAGATAGAAAGAAGTATCCATAAGAAATATAGAAATAAGTTATGGAGTCCTTTTATTAGAGCGATAAGAGAATTTGAGCTAATAGAGGACGGAGACCGCATAGCTGTTACCATGAGTGGGGGCAAGGACTCCTTTGTTCTCGCCAAACTCTTCCAAGAGTTATATCAGCATGGGAAAAGGAATTTTGAGCTGGTCTTTATTAGTATGGATCCAGGTTATTCTAAGGAGAATAGAGAACACCTGGAAAAGATGGCTAGGCAGCTTGATATCCCTCTAGAAATATTTGAAAGAAATGTTTTTACTGCCTCCCAGGCTATGACTGATAAGCCCTGCTATCTCTGCGCTAGGATGAGAAGGGGAGTCCTCTATGAGCTGGCCAGGGACCTGGGCTGCAATAAGATTGCTCTTGGGCACCATTTTGATGATGTTATAGAAACCTACCTCCTAAATATCCTTCAGGGTGGTATTACCATGGCCATGATGCCCAAACTAAGGTCTAAGAACTTTCCTGGAATGGAGCTTATCAGACCTCTTTACTATGTTAGGGAGAAGGATATTGTGGCTTGGAGAGACTATAACAATCTGGACTTTTTGGACTGTGCTTGTCCTGTGGCCAGTGGCCAGATTGACTCATATAGGCAGAGAGTCAAGGAGCTTATACCCAGGCTTAAGAAGGACTTTCCTCAGGTGGAAAACTCAATTTTGGCAGCCACAAAGCATGTCCACCTTGGTGCAGTATTGGGTACAGTAAGTAATGGGGAGGAAACCTCCTTTTTAGACAACTACAAGACGAAAGGATAGGTAATGAAAAAGCTACTGATTGTTGATGGTCATTCCCTTGTGAATAGAGCCTTCTATGCCCTGCCTCCTCTTAAGACCAAGACTGGAGTATTTACAGGAGGGGTTCATGGCTTTTTAAGAATGCTTGACAACATGATTGAAAGGGAAAACCCCAGCCACTTGGTTATTACCTTCGATGCCAAGGGGAAGAATTTTAGGCATGAGAAGTTTAAGGAATATAAGGGCAATAGGAAGGGTATGCCAGATGAACTGCGTATGCAGATGCCAGTTTTAAAGGAGATCCTTGAGGCCCTGGGGATATATTGGACAGAGCTAGAGGGCTATGAGGCTGATGATCTGATGGGTACCCTTACAAAACAAGCCCAGGACCAGGGCATAAAGTCAGTTATTCTAACTGGAGATAAGGATATTCTCCAGCTAGTAAATGAAGATATAATGGTGGCCCTACCTAAAAAGGGCATAAGTGAACTGGTGGAGTATGGACCCAAGGAGGTCTTTGATGAACTTGGCCTAAGTCCTGACCAAGTGATAGATGAAATGGGCCTTAGGGGAGACCCCTCGGATAACATTCCTGGTGTTAAAGGGATTGGTGCTAAAACTGCCCATAACCTTCTAAAAGGGGGGAGGCATTTAGAGGATGTTTTTGAAGACCCTGGCCAGGTTACTCCTAGGATTAAAAAACTTCTGGAAGAGGGCAGGGAAGACGCTTTTTTAAGTAGGGACCTGGCAACCATAGTCCTGGAGGCTCCAATTAGCTTTGATGAGGAGGGCTCAAGATATGAGGCTATGGACTTTGAAAGTGCAAGGGGAGTTTTAGAGAAGTATGAGCTTAAAAGCTTTCTTAAAAAACTTCAGCAGGAGGAAGAGCCAAAGCCCAGCTATCAGCTAGAGCCTGGCCCTGCTCCATTAAAAGATGAGCTAGTCTTCTGGGAGTATGAAGGTCTAAAGGGAATTAAGGAGGCAGGAGGCTACTACATCTTTGAAGATGAGGTGGATTTGTCCCTGGCCAAGGCCCTGGTAGGTTATAACCTTAAAGAGCTTTATTTAAGGGATTTGAGTCTACCTGAAAAGCTGGATGACCTAATGATAAGCACCTACCTACTCCATCCTGATGAGGGTGGGGACATTTTTAAATTAAGTGGCATTGAGAAGACCGGTGAAGACAGCAAGACCCTAATATGCAGGATGCTGGACTTTCTTGAAACCTCAAATAATGAAAACCTCAAGGCTCTGGAGGCCAGGGGGATGATAAAGCTCTACAGAGAAGTAGAAATGAGCTTAGTTCAGGTCCTAGCTTCTATAGAAAAGGAGGGTTTTAGGGTAGACCTAACTGTCCTAGATGAGGAAGATG
>LFTD01000043.1:6464-8040 GCA_001512625.1 Clostridiales bacterium DTU036
GAGGTTCTTGATAAACTGCAGGGACTTCATCCAATAATAGATGATATCCTCCATTATAGAGCCCTGGCCAAGATCAAGGGAACCTATATAGATGGCCTTAGAAAGGTTATTTCCAGTGATGAAAAAATTCATACTTCATTAAACCAAACCGTGGCAGTGACAGGCAGGCTTTCTTCCACCGAGCCCAATCTCCAAAATATCCCTATAAGGTATGAAGAGGGTAGAAGAATAAGGAAGATTTTTGTACCCAGGGATTCAGACCACCTGCTTTTAAGTGCCGACTATTCTCAGATAGAACTTAGGGTTCTGGCTCACTTTTCTGAGGACCCTGTAATGCTGGAGGGTTATGAAAAGGATTCAGATATCCACAAAGTGACAGCTTCAATGGTATTTGACACTCCCTTAGAGGAGGTAACTAGTGACCAGAGAAGAGAGGCCAAGGCAGTTAACTTTGGAATTATTTATGGTATGAGTGATTTTGGCTTAGCTGAGAATATTGATATTCCAATAGAGGCCGCCAAGGATTATATAGAAAAATACTTTGCCAAATACCCTAAGATCAAGGCCTATTTGGATTCTCAAGTTAACTTTGCCCAAGATCAGGGCTATGTAAAGACTTTACTAGGTAGAATTAGGGAGATTCCAGATATTAAGTCAAGTAACTTCCATCTTAGAAATTTTGCCAGGCGCACTGCTATGAATACTCCGATACAGGGCTCTGCTGCAGATATAATTAAGATGGCTATGATAGAAGTATATAAAGAAATAAATAAAAGAGGGCTAAAGAGCAAGATGATCCTTCAGGTTCATGATGAGCTTATCTTTGATGTAAAAAAAGATGAGTTAGAAGAGATGAAAAAACTGGTTGAAGATAAGATGACTGGAATCGTAAAACTTAAGGTCCCCCTTAGAGTTGGAATGAGTGTAGGAGAGAGCTGGTATGAATTATAACTATGGCATCACTGGAGACATTGCTTCGGGCAAGTCCACTCTATCTAATTTTTTAAAGGAACTTGGCTTTAAAGTAATAGATGCAGATCTTATTTCAAGAGAAGTTATGGAGCCAGGGGAGAGGGGCTATGAGCTTGTAAGAGCTGCCTTTCCCCAGGCTTTTAGTAAGGGGCAACTTGATAGAAAAAAATTAGGTGATATTATCTTTTCAAGCCCTTATGAAAGAAAAAGACTGGACTCCATCCTCCATCCTCTTATTACAGAAATCATGTTTGAGCGGGCAGGCGAGGGAGCCTGTTTTCACGATGCTCCTCTTCTATTTGAAGCCGGCATGGACAAAAACTTAAAAAGGATAATCTATCTATCTGTTGATAGGGATAGCCAGCTGGATAGAATAATGAGAAGGGATGGACTTACTGAGGACCAGGCCCTAAGTCGGATGGCTTCCTTTGATTATCCAAGGGAAGAAAAGCTAAGGCGGAGCTATGTTATTGAAAACAATGGAAACCTTGAAGAATTAAAAGAAAAGCTTATTATATTTTTAGAGGAAGAAGGGCTTATCTAGTAAGAGGTAATTGCGATGTATAGAGGCTTTGAATTTAAAGGCCTAGGTGAGTTGTTAAAT
>LFTD01000008.1 GCA_001512625.1 Clostridiales bacterium DTU036
TGGTAGTGAAATTTATCTTTGGAAGTATCTTAGCCATTTCAATATTTTAAAGGTTTTAGTTTTAAATATAAATCAAATCATTTAAGGAGGTAGTGAGTATGAGAGTGGATAACAAGGTGGTAATACTAACAGGTGCCAGCTCAGGTATTGGAGAAGCTGCAGCTCTTCGATTGGCAGAAGAAGGTGCCAAGGTTGTAGTAATTGCTAGGAGATTTGAAAGACTTGAAGAGTTAGCAGCAAAAGCAAAGGGTTTAGCAGGAGAAATCTATCCTTTAGCTGGTGATATGGGTAATGAAGAAGACATTAAAAAAGCTGTGAAAACAACTGTAGATAAGTATGGTAAGGTAGATGTTATTGTAAATAATGCAGGAATCTTAGATGACTTTTTATCCGCAGACAACATGGAAGACGAAGTTTGGGATAGGGTAATCAATGTAAACCTTACTGGTCCAATGAAGCTAATAAGGGAAGCAATGCCCTATATGAAGGAGCAAAAGTCTGGTAATATTATCAATATTTCTTCAGTAGGCGGTCTTTTTGGAGCTAAGGGTGGAATTGCATATGTTAGTAGTAAACACGCTATTATAGGTATGACTAAGCATATTGCTGCAATCTTTGGAGACCAAGGAATAAGGGCAAATGTCATAGCTCCAGGAACTATTGACACAGAAATAGGCGGTACTGTTGCTAATCCAAACATGATGGTTCTAGATAAGGTAATGAAGTCAGCTGGAGTGTATCCAGTACAAGGAGAAGCTGTAGATATAGGTAATCTAATTCTCTTCTTGGCATCAGATGAATCAAGATTCATAAATGGTGCAACTATAGTAAGTGATGGTGGCTGGACAATTTATTAAGATTTAAAAGGTAAACATAATAAAGAAGCTAGAGTACATTGTCACTGTGTTCTAGCTTTTTTAGATTTTTAAAGTCTATATTTAAATAGTTGATCCTGGTGTTTTTTTGTTTGTATCATAGCCCAGGGCATAGTAGTAGTTATTATTAAACTGGAATTCTTTAATAATCTCTACTTCAAGTTTTTCATGGGCCCTTAAGGAACGAGGGTTAATCTTATTTATAAAGGTAACTAATATAGGATATCTTTTCTTCATTTCTAATCTTGAAGTCTCAAAAAGATTTGGAAAAACATCTGTCCCCCGATAGTCTGAATGGACAGCTATGGGACCATACTGGTAGGTATTTTCTTGAGTAAGGGTTTTTCCCGTGTACACCATATTTGGTAAATCCGCAATCATATGTAGAAAAAGTGGCCAAGCTGACCAATACTTCCATGAAGCAGCCATGGCATATCCAATAACCCTATCACCATGACAAGCTATAGTTAAGCCATTTTCTTTTTCTATTAACTCCTTAAACTGCTCATCAGTAAATAGTGTGGTTACAAAACCGTCTGGCTTGTCTTTTTTACTAATTGTTGATACATGGTATAGTTTCTGTAGCTGCGACACAGCAGGCATATCTTCTATCTGTGCAAGTCTATATTCCATATTTGTCCCTCTACTATATTTACTGTATCTGATTCTATTATAAGACTTGAATTATGTCTATACATGGTTTAATTAAAATTGTCTTG
>LFTD01000031.1:0-398 GCA_001512625.1 Clostridiales bacterium DTU036
CTGATAGAGCCTGAGTTTTCTACAAGAAAGTCTAGAGCCCTTTTTCCAACCTCAGGGCTCATTAGTGCCCTATCCCCCTTATAATTACCTTGGCTGGCGAAGCAGTAGTCGCAGTTAAGGTTACAGGTATGGGCCACATGGAGGCAGAGGGCCTTGACCACATCCTTTTTAGCAAAGTCAATAAGACTAGTAGATACTATGTCCTCGCTAAAAAGTCTGCCTTCTTTTTCAAGATAGGCCAGATCTTCTAGCAGCTCTTCTATATCTTCTCTATTGACATCATCATTATCCCCATACTTTTCAAGCAGGGTGTCAATTATCATTTCTTTATCCTGGTCCTTATACATAGCTACTACGTCATAGGCAAGCTCATCCACCGAGTGGACTGAACCTGAATT
>LFTD01000031.1:542-804 GCA_001512625.1 Clostridiales bacterium DTU036
ATTATAACCCATAGAAAGCCCCTAGTAAATCCACGCCAGATTACTAGGGAATAAATACAAGCTATTTCCCTTCTTTATTTATGCTCTTTAGAGCCAGGTACTTGACCGCCATGGCTCCCAGGATAACCACCAGGCTAAAGGTCATATTTATCAGAATACTTGTATACCATGGAGCCGACTGGACCATGTAGATTTCTGGGTTTTTCCTGTAATCCATAAATTTAAGTACCGAGGAAACAAGAAAAATACCCATAGCCACCCC
>LFTD01000031.1:931-2461 GCA_001512625.1 Clostridiales bacterium DTU036
GTCTTGTCTTGGCCATAGATAATGGTATACTAGGCCTATTGGTTTTTAGAAAAACATTTCTTTCTAAGGCTAATAATAAATTTCAATTATTCTTAGGTGCCAATAATTCCTGAGAATCCCTGAAATCTTTGGAGGAATAGATATGAAAAGAAAAGAGATATTCAGTATCCTACTAATACTAGTCATAAGCATCCTGAGCCTGGGCTGCCAGTCAAAAGAAAAAGCCCAGGAAGATCCAGTTCAGCTTATTGAGCAGGAGCAAGATAAAAAAGAGAAGTCTAATGATTTAAACCTAGAAGAAGCTGAAGATGAGGAGGATAAGGAGGATAAGGAGCAAGTAAAAGAAGATCAAGAAGAAGTACTAATGCAAAGGGTGGGAGAAAAGGGCATTGGCTTTATCTCAATTCCTGAAGACTGGGTCGAGTTTGTAGACCTAAATGTCAACGACAGTATCCAGTACTCAAACATTTTAGGGACCTCTATAATCTCTCTTAATACCTTCTACATATCATCCTTGTCAGAAGAAGAGCAAGCAGAGTTCACGCTAGAAGACGCCGCCAACAGCCTCTGGTATAACCTTGAGAATAGCGGTGTTGAAAATATAGAAGGTGCCATAGTTGAGCTAGATCAAAGGGAGGCCTACCAGGTCTACGGCTACTTTACAAGTCAGGATTATAACCTACCAAGTATAATAATCACCTGGCTCCTTGAAGGAGATGATGGTACTATCCATTATGTGGCTGCTGAAGCAGCTGTTGAGGACATAGACCAAGTTTTTGACTATGTGGAGGATAACTACTCAGTTAATGAGTAATGGAATAACTTAATAGTTAAGTAATGAAAAAAGATGTCACATCTTTATGAAGTGGCATCTTTTTTCTTCAGAACAGCTATTAAACTACTCAGTTTCTAAACAATAATCCGTTGAATAGACCCTATCTGCAATCCTTCTTATTGAAAAGCCATTAAAGTAAGCTTCCTCCATGGGGATCCATTTATCTTTGAAGTCTTTAAATTTATCCGGATTTCTTTTCTCAATCCTATTAAGCTGCCTTTCAGGCTCCAAATCTAAAAAGATCTTTAAATCGTAGTAGTCTTGAAATCTAGGGTGGAGGCTATAGGAACCCTCTACAATCACAACTCCAGGTAAGTCTAGGGTTTTCTCTTCATCAAAGTCCATAACCTGGCAGTTAAAGGGCCTGTAGGACACCTTTTTTCCTCTACTTAAAGGTAGAAGGACTTCTTCAGTAAAGCGCTCATAGTCTATGTTGCCCCCTATCTCACTAAGCCGCTCACTGGTCCTCTGCTGGCTTCTTAGAAAAAAATCATCCATGGAAACCAGGCCATAGCCATGGGTCTCGCATAAAGCCCTGGCAAGGCTGGACTTACCCGAAGCGCTTCTGCCATCTATAGCAATAAGAAGGCTCTTTTTTTCCTTAGATAGCCTTTCTATTTCCCCATTAATCTCAAGCGCAAGCTTTCTCACTTCTATTCCCCTTTTAAGACACCCGAAGACTCAAGAGCCCTCAT
>LFTD01000104.1:0-321 GCA_001512625.1 Clostridiales bacterium DTU036
CAGTGAGAAGCCAGTAATCCTTTTTGATTATAAGACCAGTAGAAGTGGGGATAATGCCAAGACCTTCTTAGAGGGCTGGCAAGGGACTTATCTTCACTGCGATGGCTATGCTGGCTATAAGAAGATTGAGGGTAAAAAACTCTGTGGTTGCTGGTCTCACGCAAAAAGAAGGTTTCACGATGCCTGGCAGGCTAACAAGAAAAACCAGGAGGCCAAAAAGTGTGAGGACTACATCAGTAAACTCTTTGCCCTGGAGAAGAGAGCTGATGAAAAGGGGCTCACTAATGAGGCTCGCCTTGAAATGAGAAAAGAGGACTCAGC